>CALQIT020000042.1 GCA_943330705.2 Streptomyces griseus | reverse complement strand
TTACCGGGTCTATTGCCCTTTGTCCTTCAAGCAAAAACCTTAAATCAAGTTTTAGAATCCCAAAAATACCCAGAAGAATCCGCATTAAAAGGACTGCACTTCCTGCTAGCAAAAGGGATTCTTGTTTTTTCCCAAGCTTCGAAGGCTATCATTGATCCCAATGAAAGGTATAAATCGTTGGCGCGGATGGCCGCTCAATTTGAAGGTAAACAAAAGTGGGAGATCGTCGATCTACTGGTTCGTATCACTGGTGTCCCAGAGTCGGATCCCTTAGTCATGGAAGTCGAAATTCAAAAAATAATTGGCGAAGCTCCTGGGCCCACCTTGATGGATTTGAATTCAATGTGGGAGAAAGTCAGAAAAATTGCGACGGATGGTATTGTTCTTGCCAAATCTGGAGACAAAGAAAAGATTCGTGAAGAAGCGATAAGATCAGAGCTTGAAATTAAGATGAAAATGTCCAGGCAGTTGGAAGAGGGCCGACAACTACTTGCAAAATCAGCGTTTTCTCAGGCTTTTCAAATTTTAAAATCAGTGGCCGAGCATGACCCAAATGTCGAAAAAATGAAAATGTATTTAATTTGGGCCAAATTAGGCATGGCAGACACAAATCCGGGAAAAAAATTAGCTCTACTGAAAGAAGTTGAAGCGGACTTAGTTGAGGTCCCGCCGGAAGATCGCTTTGATGCCATCTATTCATTTATTCTGGGACTAAACTACAAAGTTAAAGGTGACTTTCTTCCCGCTAAAAAAAGTTTTGAAAAAGCATTGAATTTAGACGGGACTATGATGAGTGCTCGCCGTGAGCTAAATGTAATCAGCCAGCTTGCAAACAAAAGTCACGATGTCCTAAGCAAAGATTTAAAGGATATTGTCGCTGGCTTCTTCAAGAAGCGATAAGTTACAATATCAGGACTAAAAAATCCAACCGATTCCTGCGTGTAAAAAACCTTTTGTAGAATTCAGTGTTTGCGTCGGGGTCTGGTATTGAAACTGGGCGGCCCTAATTCCTAAGTCCGAATAAAACGCAGAAGCGATAAAACGTCTAAGCTTTATACTGAAGTCATAGTTTGTTTTTAACTTCAGGTCGGCGGTGCCTCCAGAAAGTCCGTAATGAAAGTCCCAGAGGACCCAGTCGCCGATTCCCCAAAAACGACGAGTCAATTTACGTTCACCCCAAAGTCCAAAGCCAAGAACAGAAAATGATACATTGGTTTCTTGGCTGCCGATGGTTTGATTCCGGGTGAAAAGAGAAACTCCATAGCCAGGATCTTGTGCATGCAGTCCACGATTTAAGCGATAGAGGACTGCAAACTCTGTGGATTTTACATCAGGTTCTGCCGCTGCGACGGTCATCTGCTGAGCAGCCCTAAGGCTGAGGGCCCAACTTTCTGCCAGCCATTTTTCAATGTAGGTGTCGACACGTGCAGGGACTTCCAAATTGATTTGAAAGTCCCAAGATGCCCCGCGCACAACATCGTAGGCTGCAAAATAGTCCATGTTATCGGTTGTGACTTTTAGAAAACGCCGATTTTTTTTATTGATTTCAAGTTCGTTGAGTTGCCACGTTGCACGGGTAGCCTGGTTGTCCGTCAAAAGGGATTGTTTGTCGCCATTGCTTAGATTGAGTTCAGCTGGTCTGAGTAAGCCCAGCTTTAGCGATGAACCATAGGTTTTATTTGTTGATCGGCCATCAATTTGTACTCGTACATTTTCTTTACGAACTTTTCCGCGGCGGATGAATTCTTGGCGCAACGGAATATTTCCTTCGCCTTTAATGTAAAGATAGGGTCTTTCAATGGGTAGGGTTGTTTCCCACTCTTCTGAAGATTTACGCCGTAAGTTTTCAGAGCTAACGGGCTCGGCGCCCTTTGCGCGGATCACCAGACTTTTCTCATCATCCGTCATAAAGACATCGTTGAATTCGACGTCCTTTATATGTGTATCTATTTCTAAGTTTGCTCCAGACTGCAATATTGCCCGCATTGAAAGATTCTCGCTTAAGTCATTGAGAATAATTACGCCCTGAGGATTGGCCGCTTTGCCGTTAATCTCGACAAAGGACTCTTTGCGCGAGCTTTCTCGATACAAAATTTGAAAGGATTTAGCGTTGCGTTTTAAGTAGAGATCTTTCGAGCAAATGTAAATCTTAGTATTTGGGGCTTCGTAATTTACGCAGAACTTAAAAAATGGCAAGAACTCCAGTTTGGGAATTAGCTCTTTGCGCACCACCGAATAGGTCATTTCGCCAAGATGGGCGCGAAGGTCTTCGTCACCTTCTGCTTTGCGAGTGATAACTTTCATTTGGCCGGTCTCGAATTTTTGAATCCAAATGGCTTTTCCTGTACTATCCTTAATCACAACTTCGCCGGCCTGCACAAGTCCTGACGGCCAATGAAAGCGAAGGTTCATGTTTTTTTGATTTTCGGAAGCCAGAATGTCAAAACGAACTTCGCGAAAGTCCATGAGAACATCACCAATTTGAAAGTTATTTTCATCCATCAGTTGGTACTCGAAACGCAGGGGCAGAGCGCGCACATTGTTGCGATCCACGGGAAAGAAAAGAGACTGCTCAGAGGCATTTAGAATTTGGCAGAGTAAGATCAAGATCCCAAAAAAGATACTCATCCTATCCATTTAAGACGAGGACAATGGGTTTGGACACCAAATTCTACGCTGCAATTAAGCAGCTAATCTTTTGTCTAGCTGCAGAGACGGATCAATTTGTGATAGCTTAATCAAGCCTTTTTCTTCCAGCTCGCGAACGATCTGCACGATTTTGATCGTGGCGGCTTGTTGTTCGCTGGGCAGTGGCTGAGCCTCAGTACAAGACTGGCGAATTTCTTTCTGCTTGAGCCCAATAATGGACTTAAACCATTTTTCTTTACTCGGATCCGTCATCTTGCAAAGTGCAGCAATTTGAATTTTTTCTGGAACGTGGGGTGATATTTCCATCAGAATTTCAATGGGCCACTTCATGATTCGCTCAAAGGAAAGTGCCTTTAATTTGACCAAATGAGCCCAGCCTGGGTCCTCGTTGCCGATCAGACTCAGAAGATTTTTTTGCTTCTCTGGCTCACAACCCTCAATCAATGCGAGCAGTTGATGGAATCCCCCGGGTTTACGAAATCGATTTAGCATTGACATGCAGTTGGCCTCCGACGCCGGCAAACGATAAGAACTTATCGGATATTTTGCGCAAACCATGAGGTTAGGCAAGGCGAGACGAGACCTTTGCCCATCGTTCCGGGCTAACCGGTTCATTAGGAGATTTAGGTGGTACATAGTACATAATATAGTGTATACTATATACTATGAAGACTGACTCCAAAGCTCATATAATAGAATACATACAAAGTAAGGGACCTGCTAGGCCTTATGACCTCGCTCAAAGTCTGGGGATCACCGCTGCTGCTGTTCACCGGCATCTAAAAAAAATGGTGGAATTAGGAGAGCTTGAAAAAAGAGGGGTCGCTCCGAAGGTTTTTTATGTTTTTAAGTCCAAGGAGCCAGTACTCCCGGCAACAGCTCTTTCTCCGGAGGTTAGCGCGACTCTAGAAAGCTCATTTTCCTACATTGATCCTGCGGGAAGGATTTTGAGCGGAGTGTCTGCGTTTTCATTATGGCGACAGAAAGCCAATCCTCACCAAAGTCTGTCGTCATTGGCACAAGAGTATTGGCAGATCAGAGCCGAAGCGGACTCCCATAAAAAAGACGGCAGAATTGATGCAACAAAAAGATTTGAAGCCATCTTCTCTGACTGTTTGCTAGATAAAGTTTTTTATCAGGATTTTTATAGTCTTATCAAGTTTGGTAAAACCAAATTGGGCCAACTACTCTTGCATGGCAAGCAAGCGCAAGACAAACAGATCATTTCACAGATGGCTCGTGCGGCTTTGCCGCTTATCGAAAAATTGATTTCAGAACAAAAAATACAGGCTGTCTGTTGGGTTCCGCACTCATTACCCAGGCAGGTCCCGTTCCTGAAGGTGGTCGAAAGTTCATTGCATTTAACTTTGCCTAGAATCGAAGTCGTCAAAGCTTATGCGGGGAAAATTCCAATTGCGCAAAAATCCCTGAGTAAGCTCAGCGAGCGCATACAGAATGCGGAAGAAACAATGATTGTTGTACCTGCGCAAGTGAACTTTGGAAAGGTCTTGTTGATTGACGATGCGGTCGGATCGGGGGCAACTCTTCATGAATTGGCAAGAAAGTTGAAGCACAAAGGAGCCAAGAAAGTGATTGGCTTTGCCTTTGTGGGCTCTTACAAAGGCTTCGAAGTTATTCGGGAAGTTTAATCTCCATTCCCGGGTTAAATTGTCATATTTACAGCAGGTATTCCCCTGGGCTTAAAGACTAATCTCAGTAAAGGATACCCCGTCTAGAATTTGCTGAACCACGCGTTTTGCACGATCTATTTTTATTGAAAAGTCTTCTTCATGAGCAACGGTAATGCGTTGAGGATGGCCATCCCAGGCCGCTTTTATTTTTTTGTTCAGTTCGAGGGCCTCAAGGTGTGACTCAATCCGAAGCGGGTTCGACAGATCGAAATGGTTGTGCGCGGCTGTATCCAAATGTAAAACCCAATCATAGCGGGCCAATTCTTTGCTGCGGTCGGTTGCTAAAGATTTAAAAAAATCTTCTTCTTTTCCCGGCCAGTAGGCAATGGAATCCAAAGAACCGCGATCGCAAATCGTCGCGGCAAAACTGGATTCGGCAATGACAAGATTTTCGAATTCACGCTGGATGAAGTAAATGGCCCTTTGCGCATGAATTCGTCCCACGGTACTTGTTTTTCTAGGGAAGCCACCGCGATAGAGAACCGTTGCGGCCTCAGAAACAATTGAAATTTTCCCAGCCAACTCCTTTTCGATGACTTCGATAAAGCTTGTTTTTCCTGCGGACGGTCCTCCGGTAATTGCGACTTTTATTTTTTTCACTTTTTCAAACCTTTCTCGATTTTAAGCTCGAATTCAACAAGAAGAGGAATATGATCAGAAAGCCGAGTCCAAGAATCTTGGTCTAAAGTTTCCGCTGAATTAATTTCTAAATTTCGAAAATAAATTCGGTCCAAAGAAAGAAACGGAAAATGGCTTGGAAAGGATTTTGCGTACGACTGATGCAAATGAAAGTGGGACTCCTTTACCTTGATATCGGTAGTGAACTCAACTGTCAAAGTCTGTGACCAATCATTGAAGTCGCCAGCGACGATAAAGGGCGATCCGTTGGGGACGAACTCGCTGGCGCGTTCAACGATTTTTTTCATTTGCTTCTTACGTCCATTGTGGAAAAGGTCCAAATGAACATTAAAAACATGAAGATGAAAGTGGTTTAATTCTGGAATATCTAGCTCGCAGTGAAGCAATCCCCGCTGTTCTCGTTTGTTCGTCGAGATATTGATATTTTCTTGGCGCACAATCGGAAACTTGCTGAGAACCGCATTTCCATGATGCCGTTGATCGTAAACGGCATTTTTTCCATAGGCATAATGCGGCCACACCGAGTCCGCAAGAAATTCAAACTGAGGTTGTCGCGGCCAGTCCTTAAGTCGACTCTGGTGATGGAAGTTTTCGCCAACAACCTCTTGTAAAAAAACAACATGGGCACCGGTCTCTTGGATCGCTTTTTTTATTTCATGCAATGTAAAAGTAGCACCGAAAGTATCAAAGCCTTTGTGAATATTGTATGAAAGAACTCTTACTTTCATAGCCAGTACCTTAGCCAATATGCAGCTCGCGCCAACCACCGTTGGGCCAGTGAAAAATTCTGCATTTCTTTATATGTTATCGGCTTTGCTTCTTTAATATCCAGCTCCCATTGTTCAGCAAGTTGGAAAAGGGGTGCTTTCTGGGTGAAATTGATTTCAACCTCCAGATCATGCTTCAGACTGCGGTGATTAAGATTAAGGGATCCCACGCTGGCCCAATTATCGATGATAATGGTTTTTGCATGCAGAACTCGAGGCCGATATTCAAAAATACGGATATTATCCCTGAGCATTCTTTCATAAAGTGAGCGGGACGCCAGCTGCACAATTGTCACATCTGTTTTTTCCGGCAGACAGAGAGCCACATAGACACCCCTTTTTGCAGTTTTGCGCAAGTTTCGTAGGATTGAAGCCGTCGGAACAAAGTAGGCGTTTGTAATCAGAATTCTTGTCTTGGCATTGCGAATTTGTCGTTTGAGAGCTCTAAGCATGAAAAATCGAGCTCGCAAAGAGGAGTTCAGCCTAATCTGTCCTGTGATTTCAGCCTTGATTTTACGTCGACGCAAAAACGATTTCAGAAAACTGCGTGTTTCAAATTTGGACGATCGCCAGAGCTCGTAAAACGCTAATCGGAGATCCGCAATCTCAGGCCCCTGGATCTTTACTCCGGTATCCCGCCAAACATTTTCCCCCATGTTCTCTTCAGAATGGACCTGGCTGATATTGAGGCTACCAAGAAAGGCCAGCTTGCCGTCGATCGAGATGACTTTACGATGATTTCTTTTATTGATTCTTTGAAATAGAAAAAGCAAGCGTCGCAACATGTGCCATGAAATTCGCTTGATATAAAGTTGGCTCAAGGGCAGGGGATGATAGACTCGAAAATTTATTTGATGGTCCAAACAAAACTTTTTTAAAGATTCAATCCAGTTGTAGCTGCCAACCCCATCCACAAGAAGCTTTGTTTGCACGCCTCGTTTGCTGGCCTCTGCTAACGCATTGAGAAAGCGTTGTCCGATGGGGTCTAGGTCGAAAATGTATGATTCAATCAAAACCTCGACCTGGGCTTGGCGAATGGACTGAATTGCATCGCGAAAATATGAATCTCCAGAGAAATAGAGTTCAAGGCCAAAGGGATGCCCTGCCAAGTCGATGAAGGGGGTATCTGTGGTTTTGGACTTTGACATAATTGGGTTCCCGAGCTCAAATATAAGTGCGTAATTCAAGATTATACTGAGGATGCAACTAAATGAAGATATTTTTCCCATCATACTTGATTTCTGGAATTCTCGGCTTGGCATTTTTTGCGTATGCACCCATTGCGGTCTCGTCAGTAAAAGAGCAAAAGCCAATCATCGTTGCCGTTATTGAAGAAAATTCTAAGACTGATTTTGAAGTCAAAAGTCTGCCGATTCTTAACGGGCAAATGAAAAATTGTAGTTTCTGTGAGATCAAAAATTTTTCGCCATACGATAAAGAAGGAAATTTTGACAGCAAGGGTCTTGAGGCCGCTATTGCAAGTGTTCAGGGTTCTAGCGGGTTTCTTTATTTGGGTTGGAATAGGCCCGTCACCGAGGACTACCGAAAGTTGATCGCGTCCCTAAAGGGGCTTGCCATGTCAGGAGTTTTGATTGTTGGATCGGCAGGAACTGCCGGCCTTGATCTGCCGACAACGCCTTTGAATAGAACGGTTTTGGGCCAAATTCCAGACCTGATTATTATTGGCGAATTGAAAGAGCGAGAAACTCTAGTTCAGCAAAGTTACTACGGACCCGAAATGCTAACGGCGATTCAGCCACCGAAAGAGTTCATGAATCAGGGCAAGGTTACCTTATTTTTTGTTGCAAAACTTGCGCAGAATTGGAACAAAAGGCCCTCTTCTTTCGAGTGGCTCAGTCATTTGAAAATAACCAAAGCAAAAAGCCGTAAGCTTTGGCCAAGTATTGAAGACTTTTTCAGAAGATAAAAGTTCATCTACGAAAGACAAAATGTTTTTGCAATAACATCGTGATTGATCCAGCTAACTGCGGCTTCAGGTTGAGGCGCATCCACGAGCATGATTTTGCCACATATCTGTAATACGACTTCGCTCAGGTCTGTGGTGATTAGCTGCTTCGGATCTTTATGCATTTCAACGATTGCATCTGAACCCACAAGAATTTTTTCCAACTGATTTTTACTACTATGAAGAGGCCACTTTTCAAAAACGCAGTGCGAGCGGACTTCTTCCGACATCAGGCAGTCATTGGCGTAACGAATGACTTCATCAACTCCTGAGTTCAGTTTGGCAGCGCAGGCATCAAGTACCTGTTTTGCCTTTTCGGAATTAGCGCCTTCCTTTTTCAGTGCGGCGAGCAATGGATACAATGAAATCTCGACCCCATTAAAGATTGACGATGAGTTGGTAAGAATCTCAGGGCAATTGTAGACACAGGTTTTCAATCCCTTTTCACGGGCAGCCAGACTGTAGGATTCCAAGCGCATTTTTGCCCAGCCCTGTAGGTAAGGGGTATAGGTTTGCCAAAGATAGTTGCCGCCAGATAAAATTTCGGTTCCATGATAGCCATAGGCCGTATACGAAACGGTTTTGCCCAGTTTTTGGCGGGCGTCGCGGAAATCGCCGGATTCTTGCAGCAGGATTTGAAATGTTTCCGCGGTGACTTCATTAAAGTTATCAGCACACAGTTGCCCAATTTGCGATTGCCAAAATTTTTCACTGGGAAGATAGCGATCGCCAATTCCTTTGACGGAGCGATTCATAAGCGGCAGAACCACTTTTGCGCGAGGAACTCCGCCGGCCATCAAATGCGCAATTAAAATATTAGAATCAACCGGGACAATTTGTTTTAACTCTTCAAAAAAACTACGAACTTGTATAGCAAAACGTTTTCTAGCTTTGCTTTTGGAGCTCTCAAGAATTGATCGATCAAAATTTGCGTTTTCCCAGTCTGCAAGTTTTATCTGTGAGAGCAATTCGACCGGCGATGGACCTGCGTCGGAGGCCTCCATATCAAAGCCGGCTTCAAGCGGAATGTTGATGAATGGTTTAGGAATCGCGGCAGTTTCGTCGCTATTTAGCGGCCGTAGGGTACCATTTTTTTCACGCCGCCCAACGGTAGCACGAACAATCGTCATTCCGCGGCGTTCGGCCTCTTCGACCAGGCCATTGGCATAACCACGGGCAAAGAGCTCGCCAAAAAGAACGAGGCAATCTCCACTTTTGAAAGTGGAATCATTTTTTAGACTGCGAATAGCATGGTATGGTGTCATACAGGACTCCTCAATTTCGGGAGTTATCTTTGTCTCCATTGCTGTTTAGAGCGTCAAGTAATTCCATTGACCCATGTAACCATTTTTTGTGCGGCCCCCGATAGCTCGCCAATTTTTGCTTGTAAAGCCTGGCGAAAATTTTGCGCACCTAAGGTCCGCAGACGATCCTGAATTTCCTTAGCATCTTGCACAGGGCTTACGGCAAATAGACCTGGACTTAGAATGACTTTTCGGAAGTGGATGGCTTCCCTATTGTTCTTGTGATAGGGGCCGACAAGGACCGGCAGACCTGCCGCCAAGGGCTCCATCACACTGTGGATTTTATCTTTGAAAGACCCTCCGACAAAGGCCACGCTTCCCCAGGTATATATTTCTGCTAATATTCCGACCACGTCCAAGATAAGAACTTGCGAAGGCTGCCAGGATTTCGCTTGGCTATAGCGGACGCACGAGAATCCTTTGGCACTGATTTTATTTTCTAAACTACAAAGATGGTCCTGTGAAACCTCATGCGGTGCCCAGAGCCAACTCCAGCCATCCTTAATGCTTTGTTCTAGTGCTTCTAGCAGGACAGCTTCGTCCTGTGGCCAAGTTGAACCAGCAACAAATACTTTGGACCCCACCGCCGGGCGCAGTTCTTTGCGTAGATTCCCCCGACTTTGTAAACGAAATTGCACTTGGTCATAGCGCGTGTCGCCCTGAACTTGGATCGGAGCTTTGACCCCAAGACTTTCTAGATTTCTTTGGTCTTCCAAAGACGAACAAAATATTTGGCTAAGGTGATTAAAAGCCCAACGATTAAGCGGACCAGAAAAAAGGCCACGGCGACGGCTATTGTCTGAAAAGGTTGCTGAAAACAGCGCCGAAGGAATTTTTTTTAAAGAAAGTTGATAGGCAACTTCAGGCCAAACATCGGTGCGAGCAAACAGGGCCACTTTGGGTTGGTAATGGGTTAGAAATTTTTGCACATCACTTACGCGATCCCAAGGCAAAGGCACTATGGCATCAATTCCTGGAAAGTTTTGTAAAAGTTTTTTTGCTGAAGGTGAAAAATAGGTCACTAAAATTGGCGTCTGCGGATACAGCTGTTTCAACTGGCGAATCACGGGTTTGGCATATTCAATTTCGCCGCTGGCTGCATGGATCCAAATTGGACTTGAGGTCAATGCCGGATAAGCTAGAATTCGGCGTTCAGCGATCATGGTCTGAATTTTTTCAGGCCAAAGTGCGCTGGTCAACTGCACAAGCTTGACCACAAAAGGCAAAGCAAAAGTCCGGTAAAGAATAAAGACGACGCCATCAAACATGCAAAAGATCCCTTAAGGTTCGGCTAACAGTCTGGGGCGTAATATCAACAAGACAGCACTGAAATTTGTTATTGGTGCAGGGCCCTTGCCCATGTTTACTGCAGGGTCTGCAAGAAAGTTTCAGTTCTAGAATTGTGGTGGACTGGCGCGAGGGGAAGCCAAAAGGCGCCGGCCCCATCAACGCAATTGTTGGCTTTCCAAGTTGCTCGCCGACGTGAAGCAAACCGGTATCGTTACTAACTAAGGCACGGCTCAATGAGATTGCGGCCACACTTTCTTGCAGCGACAAGAGCCCCGCCAAATTCAAAACCCGATCCGGTGCAACGGCAACAAGCTGTTGAAGAAAAGTATCTTCAGGGCCACCTAAAATTACGAATTTAAGATCGGGATGCAAGCGAATCAGCTCTTGCCAGTGGGTGATAGGCCAGCGCTTTAAGGCAAAGGCCGCGGATGGTGCAATGCTGACAAAAGAGGTCCAACTTGCTGGCAGAAGTTCGGTCTTGATTCGATTTTCTGCAATGGACTGAATCATAATCTGAGGTGCGCGCGGAAGGGACTCCGAAACACCCCACTCGGCAAGGGGCTCGAGCAGGTCGCGCTGTCCAGAAAAGGGCTGTCGGTATGTATTTAAATGCAATTTGAATAGTAAAAATCGCCGCCAACGCTTTTGCGACTTACGCAAAAACAAAGGCGGACTTAGCAAACGAGTCAGTGCAATCGGCGGCCTTAAGAAAAGCGAAATTAAATGAGAGCGCAGATTATTATGAGCATCGTAGATGTAAGTATAGCGCTCTTTTTGCAATTGAGAAATCATCTGCAGCAGGGACGCCCAACTGGATTTCCTAGGAAGTGTCATGACTTTGTCGATGCTGGGGTGACCGACAAGCAAGGGTGCCATGTCTTCGCGGGTGATCCAGTGCAGTTCGGCCGAGGCAAAGAATTCCTTTAGCTTGGAAGGCACACTTAAGCATTGGGTAACGTCGCCAAAGCTAGAGAATCGAATAATTAGGATTTTCGTTTTTTCTTCTACCACCAGCAAAGCATATCGTCTTTATCGGCCATGGACAATTTTGGTCACCATGATCAATAGTTTTACAGCACAGAATCAACCACTGCGTCATGTGTCGGCCTAAAAATTGTAGGAAAGAAGATCAAATGCTAGGCAATTTACCCTGGATGACCTGTTTGTTAACTTTACTGCTTCCTGCAGCGCTTTGGGGTCAATCTCAAGGGTCGATATCCTTTTCCCGAGGGTCTTTTTTGAGCCCTGACTATAATTTAACCGATACTCGAGAGTTCAACTACCTTAGTGGTCGATTTAGCAATTCCCCGGGGCCGGCGCAAAGCAGTGGCTTTTTTACAGACATGGAGCTTCAGCTTTCACCCGGAGTTCCTGTTCTTTCGTATCTCAATCCAGCTGAGTTTTACTGGAAAAGTCCTTTGTTTGCGCAAGATCAAAGTCTGTCGCTTGGACGGCGCAGGTATACTTGGTCCTCTTTGGATGAACGATGGGGGCTGGGCTTGTTTCAACCGCAATTTCGCTGGAATCCAATCAGCCCCGAATCCCAAGGAATGACGGGACTTTTTTGGCAGACCGCGAATCGCAAAAGTCAGATGCCTTTTTCAATTTTACTTTTTGCCTCTCCATTTTTTGTGCCAGACCAAGGCGCTGGTTATGAAATTGAAAACGGAACTTTTGCAAAATCCAATCCCTATTTTCGCACGCCCCCCTCACAAGCTCGTTTGCGGGGACAGACCGATGCCGTAAACTACTCTATCGAAAAGCCAGACACCTTGGATGTTGTTCAAAATAATAGTCTGGCGGCAGAGGTTCAACTTGGAAATCCAACTCAAGGAATCTATTTTGGAACTTCCCTTGCCTATAAGCCCTCGAATCAATTGGCGATGGCGTTTCAAGGTTATATTAGTCCCAATAGTAGCGTCGAGGTTCAAGTGCTGCCTGCGGTTTACTACCATACACTGGCGGCCGGAGATCTTGGTTATGCCAGCGGCAATTCCAAAATTGGCATCGGGTTTATTCAAGAAACCCCAATTGACCCCAAGTACTCTTCAGAGTGGACCTATATTAAGTATTCAGCTTCACAAATGGTTAGTCCCTATCTGGCCCTTGATTTTCGCGGCGTGCTTACAGAAGTGTCCTATCTAAAAATTCAAGGGGCGGAAGAGTCCATTACTGGACCGATGAGTGGAAGTGCAACAACCTTACTTCCTTCACGCTATTCTTTCGGCAATGCCTATGCTTTATCAGTCAAGGGCACCTTGATTCGTTGGCAGCAAAACCAATTGCATGCCGAGGCAAAGTATCAACGCGGAGAACGTGGTGAATTCAATCACTGGTTAGGTCAGCTCAAAATTCTTACAAGAAAAGACTGGAGTTTTGCCTTGAATTTTGACTTTATCGCCATCGATGATTCAGAGGCCTCTAAAAAAACTTTGGCCGAAAAATATCAAAATAACGATAGTATTGCCTTAGGGGTTGGTTATGTATTTTAGATTGCCAGGGAGTTTGTCATCCGCTTTTTTGTCAGTGTTGGGGCTTGGGCTTTGCGCATTGATCAATTTGACAGCCTGTACTGATTTTCTTCACGGCAAAAAAGAGAAAGACGACGTTATTAGTCTGGATTTAAAGGAACTTTCTTGCTTGAAACAAATGCCGGTGAAAATTGAGGCCTACCTCAATGATTCTGCCGAAGCCAACGACGTCAGACAGGTGATGGGTTGTCTGCGAACTTCCATGGCAAGCTTTATGCGTTACACACGGGGTACTTCCCCGGACTTTTATTCAAGCAAAGAGCTGCAACATTTTTTCAATCGCTATCTTTTGGATAAGAATCAAATATCAGACGCCTATTTGCGCGAGCTCATGCATTTGAAGGTCCTTTTTGTTGGTGGCAGTGAAGACCGGGTCACCAGAGGGGAATTGCTGAGTTCCGAAAAATCGTTTCTAGCTATTGAGAAACAAGCGCTAACGCTTCAGGGAAACATGCGGTTGCTATTTTTCGATGAACTTCGGGCCCGAGTCTCTCCGGCGCGTCTGGCGCAAGTTCAAGGCCTACTGAGGTCCTCGCTGCTGGAGCTTTTTGCTCAATCAAAAATGCTTGGCACAAGCTATCGATTCGGTCAATTGAGTGATTTGATATTCGAACTAGGAATGTTTCTTGGTGAAAAAACTGATTTAGTGAATATAAAAAAATGGTTTCCTTTAATCAAAGCCGCAAAGGATGCGGCTTTCGGTTCTGAGGCGCATCTGCAGACCGCCGAAGATTGGCACCAAGCCATCGGCTGGACGGTCGACAGCTTGTTTTTGGCACTTTCTTTTGAATATAATTTGCGTGGCCGCCCCCTTGATACAGTCGACAAATTAGATAGTTTTGCGAAATGGGTAGATTCACTTTTACAGCAGATTGAAGAAAGTCCTGCAATGAAAAGGAATGGCCTTATTCAAGCCGAGCACATCGACCGAATGATTGATGCGGTTTTAAAGGCAAAAATTTTGGATTTTCATTTGAGTCCAACACTTTTGAAAATAACCTATCGCAAACTCATTTTTCGCTTTATTGACTCCTCCGCTGAACCCATCGCCAAGGCGCACGAGCTGCCGGGTTTGAGTCTTGCGCAGCTTAAAGTTATAAAGTCCGAGTGGTTGGTTTGGAAGCTGGGCCAAAGTGTTATTGGGATTCTTTTTCAGCAGCCAAAATATGCGACAGAGGGTGTTGATTTTGCAATTGTTCGGAAGTTTGCCAATGAATTCTCGATTCAACCGTTGATCGAAAAGATTGAGCCAACCCAAAAAGTTGCATCAACGGCACTGTTGCGCAGCTGGAGTGATTTTAAGACTCTTATCAATCAAGATCGTCCGCTATTGTGGGGAAAAAACAGTCGCCTGATTATCAGTCCCAACCTGGAAGGGAAAAAAACAACACTTGTAGGAATGTCCTTACATAACTCAATCCGAAGTTTAAGTCGCCTGATCTTAAGGGGCTACGGTGACCCCGAAACGGACGAACTGTTTGATCGCAAAATAAAAGAATCACAAATGGTCCAATTCGAAGAAGATTTTCGCGATTTCGGCCATGCGCTTAGTTTCTTGGACCCCCGCTCGCAAAATCCGGCGGAGCGACTTTTCAAGGAAGCCAATTTTTTAACTTTTCATGGAAATGGTGATGAGTTTATTGATTCTCGAGAGTTGGTAGAGGTCTCCAGTTTGTTGATTTCCGGTGGCTTTCAGTGGGTGTCGGATGTTTGGCAGGATCTAAAAAGTGCCGATTGTCTGGAAAAAGATTTGGATATTTTCGGCCAAGAAAAAGCCAACCAAAAATGTTTTTTAAAGCAGTTTTTGCAAAGACGAAAGGAGTGGACTCCGGCCACCCCTAGATTGGGCTTTTATTTGCAAAATTTGACCGAAGATCAGCTTGTGACTTTCTATCAGCAAGGCATGTCAGTCGGAAGGGTTTCCCCTTCGGATGATCGAACAATTGAATACAGTGATTTGCGCTCGTTTTTCACCATCCTTCAATATATGGAAACCCTACTGACGGTCTATGATCTTGATCGAAATGGTCAGCTTTCCGAGGAAGAAGGCGTTAAAGCGGCCCCTCGATTTGCTCGTTTTATCGAATCCGCTAGCCCTCTTGGTAATTATATGGTTGAGGATATCTTTCTCTATCTTGTGTTTCGTGGTGAACAACCATCCAGAGCATGGCCGTTGCTGACCTTTAAGGCGGGCCGCCTGGGAAATCAACTGGCAAATCAACTGCTAAACCGAACTGCTTTTCGATTGAGCAGTCGGTTTGGAGCGCTTGATGAAGTGGACCGACTTGGGGTACTGAAAATTTTAATGGTCGTTAAATCCGGGGTGGGGACAGGCTGTGGGAAAAAATAGAAAATGGATTGGGGACTCGTGGCGCCCTCTTTTTTTGGCCTACTTAAGTCTATTTATTTTTGGCTTTGGCGACAATATTCGAGGTCCTCTTTTTCCTGAAATTCTAAAATATTTTTCGGTGAACGATACCTTGGGTTCTATGTTTTTTGCGGTTTCTTCAATGATGGGTTTGATCGGGGGATATTTAGCTCAGCTTGCGATCAAAAAGATTGGCAGTCGCCGTGGCCTGCAGTTGGCCTTGGGTCTAATGATGACTGGGTTAATTGCAATATCAATTTCGCCAACATTTTTTGTGCTGCTATTAGCCTCTTTGATTTTTGGCACGGCCATGGGTTCTTTAGGTGTTATTCAGAATTTTTTAGTGATCAAATGTTCGCCTCCGCATCGTTTGCAACAGATACAGTCCGGATTGCATTCGATGTATGGCGCGGCTTCTTTTTTGGCTCCGTTGTTGGTCAGTGTGGCCTATCGCTTTCATCCAAGCTGGCGGCTTCCCTTTTTTGTCTGCGGTATTCTAACTGGCCTGGTGCTCCTTTTGGCCTTGCCAAAAGATGATCGAATGGATCAAATCCACGTCGGGGACAATGGCCACGTTCAGGGTTCGTCAGCTTCACGACGGGAGCAGCTCTATTTTTCGACAGTTGTTGCTGCCTATGTCGTTGCAGAAATCATTGTTTCAAGTCGCCTTTCTTTATTTTTACGACGCGAAGAAAATCAATCCCTAGAGGAAAGCTCTAGCTGGGCCGCCTTGTTTTTTGCATGCTTACTTGCCGGACGGGTGATGTTTACGTTTTGGCGGCCGCCGGTGAAAGTTAAAACTCAGATGCTGATATCTCTGGTTGGCTGTTTGCTTTGTTTTTTAGTTGGTTTGTTTGTCAATCCCTGGGGTTTTGTTCTGTCGGGCTTAGCAATGGCACCATTTTACCCGCTGGCAATGGCCGCTTCGGGCCGTCTTTTTTCAAAGCAAGTTTCAAGTGTCATGGCGTTTGTAGTGGCTGTAACAAGTGTTTTTGTAGTTTCAATGCATTTGGGGGTCGGCTTTCTCACGGAGATAATGGGCATTCGCAAGGCGCTGATGTTGGGCCCAGGTTTTGTCCTGCTGGCGCTTTTGATGCTGATAGGTTACACTCGAATTTTCAAAAGACCTTTCGATTTTTAAGGGGCCGCAATGGGCCATGGAAATATGGAAATATGGAAATATGGAAATATGGAAATAAAGCAATGCCGATATTTTTTGTAAGCACGCAGCCAGGATTTGAAGAAGAACTATGCCAGGAATTGCAAGAGTTCTGGCCCTACCTATTGAACAAAGAGGCCAAACCCCACGGTATTGCTTTACCCGAAGTGAAAGTTATTGAAGGTGGGATTGAACTTACTGTTGATGAGATTCTCGGACTTCAAATCAATTTCTTTTCGAAGTTGGCGGGACGGGTTTTGTTACGCCTAGGTACTTTTCGCGCACGGGATTTTGCCGAGCTGGAGTTCCAATTTAGGCAAATGAAAGGTCAGCTCCTTAGATCTGAATCGGTGCGGTTAGAGGTCACAGCAAGTCAATCTCGGCTTAATAATGAAAAGCGCTTGGCTGAAAGTTTTAGCAATGCGACGAAAGTAAAAATCTTGGATGGCGATGACGTGCAGCGAATTTACATTCGCATGTTTGATGATCAGTGCACCGTCAGTCTTGACACCAGTGGCGAGCATTTGCATTTTCGTGGCTATCGGCTTGAACAAGGGGAGGCCCCGCTGCGTGAAACAATCGCCAGCTTTTGCCTTAGGAAAATGCTGTCCTCTACCGGGGCCGCCGAGACACAAAAAATTTCTTTGCTTGATCCCATGATGGGTTCTGGAACTTTTTTGGTCGAAGCCGCAGATCTCTATCGTCCTAACCTGCGACGGTCCTATGCTTTTATGGGGTGGAAGAACTGTCCGGCCCTGATGAAGTCGCCCAGCTTGGCCGCGAATTATCCGATATTTCCAAGGCTATTTGCAAAATTGGTGGGCCGTGATCAATCCGAAAAGATGCTGGAAATCAGTCGTCGGAATTTGCAGCGCGCCGGCTTGCTGGGCGATTTGGCCAGGCCGATGGTTGTCGACTTGGCCGCCGCCGATATCTTTAGCGAGGCAGCATCAGAATTCGCAGCGGATCAGGATCTGAGAACTTGGGTTCTTTCGAATCCTCCTTACGGAAATCGTTTGCCTTCAGATCGTGGGATTATTCATTATCTGCAACAAATTGTGCGCAAGTTTAATCCAGAAAAAATTGGCCTTTTGGTCGACAGTCAGCAGATGAAAGATCTTGTATCGCAAAAAAAGCATCTGAATGGCTTAACAATCATCAGCGAAAATAAATTTCGCAATGGTGGGCTGCCCGTATCGTTGATGATTTTAAGCGCGGTTGACCGCACTTAATCTAGGTAGGCGAAATGTGAAGGACTCAAATTCGGATTCAGAATGCAATTCGGATTCAGATTCGGATTGTGGAAAGTTCAAATAGACAGCTTGCAGTGCTATTTCTTCGTGACCGCCATCGCCAAGTAGAACCGGGCTGCCATAGGCGCGGTCGCCAACGACGGGAAAACCCTCGCAGCTCAGCTGGGCACGGATTTGGTGGGTTCGGCCAGTAATCAATTCGATCATCAGTTCACAATTTCCGTCACCTGTGCTTTCCACATCTTGAATACGAAGTTCGCAGGCGGCCCATCCCGCAGTCTGATTTTTTACAACGTTTTTGGGCGCACGGGGACTGGGCTCCATATAGTGTTTCAGAACTCTTGGCCCATCATATTCCCCATGCACTAGGGCACGATAGATTTTTTGCACTTTCCGCTGCATCAGATACAAATTGAACTTCTTCTGAAAATCTTTTGTTTTTGCAAATACGATCAAACCCGAAGTCGGAACATCCAGCCGATGGGTGACAAAAAGCTCGTGTTCAATTTCGGCAGATAGCATGGCCACTAGATTTTCTTGGACATTGTCCACCGTTGAGTGAACCGGCAGACCTGAAGGTTTATTCACCACCAGAAAGTCATCATTTTCAAAAATCTTGGCGCTCGGCCACTGCAATAGGGCCCTTTTAAAGCGTCTGGGCTGAGAATGGACCCGAAGATAGGCACCCTTTTCGATAGCGATGGTTTTTGCGAGCAGTCGTTCGTGATTTAAGTAGATTGCACCTAAATTAAGCAGAAAAAGCGAGTCCTCCGGGCTAAGGCCCATGGCCGTACTTAAAATCTGGTCTATAGTTCCAGATTGCGGAGCCAATAAGTGATTCACTCCATATGATTTTCCATAGTTTGTTGAAAAAATGTTCACAAGAAGCAGATAGCACATAGCGATGAAGGTCAGCAATCCGTAATTATGGTGCTAGGCTTTGGGGAATGTCTCTGCAAAATGAACAAATATTTCAGTGGCTCAGTGAGTATGCTTACCAGCCGAATTTAGTCTATCTGGGTGCGTTTGTGCTAATGATGGCCAGTGGTTTTGGCTTTCCCCTTCCGGAAGAAGTATCGATTATTTCAGTTGGGATTTTGGCTTATATGGGGGCTCATCCTGAACTTTTTCCACCACCGATGCCTGGTGCGGCAGTGGTCAATGGCTATGAGGCAGCTGCAGTTTTGACTTTCTCTGTGTTTTTGGCCGATATGATGGTTTTTGTTATTGGCCGCACCGCCGGGCGAAAAATTATGAACCGTCCTTCTTTTCAGCGCTTTTTTGGTGGGCGTACCATGGATAGAGTTAATAATTTTGTAAAAAGGTATGGCTCGTGGGCTGCCTTTCTTTTTCGTTTTGCGCCTGGAATCCGTTTTCCCGGACATTTGTTTTTGGGAATGACCCATTTTCCGTGGTTACGTTTTTTTCTGATTGATGGCTTTGCAGTTCTTATCAGCGTGCCAACTCAGGTTCTTTTGGTTTTTTTCTTTGGTGAAGCAATATTAACATTAATTCGAAAATTTAAAATTATTTTGGCAGTCGTACTGGGTAGTCTTATCCTATTTTTTATTATGAAGAAATACTTGCAAATGCGAAAAAATCGCCTCAGCGCGGGTTCCCAAGCTTAAGATTTGTATTTTAAACTCTTTGACGGAGGACAAGCATGCAGAATTCATATGAGCAAAATCAAAACATGAAAAAGAAAGATTTAAAAAAACCAAAGCTTAATTATTTTCAAGCTTTGGTTATTGCTTTTGCAATGCTCATGGTTTTAGAAGCTTGTTCGAAAAAAACCACAACCGATGATTCCACCGAGGTTTCTGAGGACAAAGTTTCTGAGGTCGTTGATGCCGTTGTTGGCGAAGCTGCCGGAAGTGCGGGTTCCGTCGAAGGCGGGGCCGTTAGTTTGCAATCCGTAGTCGACGTAGCAGGCGGTGAACTACTTCCTCAGGCGACCTGTTCTTACACGACTGCACGCTCGACCTGCGCAAGTTCTTCGGCAACTGTGAATTGGGCAGGCTGCAGTATTGGGACAGCAACCTTGACCGGAAGTATCCTTGAGTCCTACAGCGGAACCGGGGCCTCTCTTTGCCTGTTAAGTGGCAGCACCTCTGTTTTGACCAGGACAATTGATTCGGCGAATCCTCGGATTCTTACCCTGTTGACAGGTGCAACTTATACCACGGACATGAGCCCAGGCGTGGCCTATGACGGAACGACATTCCCCACTGCAGCCTCTGGTACGGTAATTTCCAGGATAGAGTCTGGAGCCTCCAACGGGCAAACCTGTAGCCCTTCAGCTCCTTGCTATACCGTGGTGTTAGGGGGTTTGCATCGAGTGCTTAAAAGTGCCAAAGGGACAAAATTTTTAGAGCACATTGTGACTTCAAATCTAACCACTGTCGGAAGTCGTTCTGCGGGGACAAGAACTGTTTCAGGCTCGATGACCGTTTGGCATCAATTGGCAAGTTACCGGGCCGTTAATACCTTTAGCACGGTTGTATGGGGCAGCTCGACTTGTTGTTACCCTACTTCGGGAAGTATCACGTCGGCGCTTACGGGTTCATTAACGGGAACGACCTTGACGGTCTTCACGACCACCTGTGGAAAAGCGAATTTTACAGGCATTGACGCCGTGACAAGCGAAATTACTTTGCGCCAGTGTCAGTAGATAGCGAGCAGGCGTTCGCTAAAAGGCATGCCGGTTAGGCGGCATCTGCTTGCGGATGGATATCTGATTCTGTCAGTAAACAGTTTACTTCTAATTTGTCATGATGGGCTGAAGGCTTGAGTTGGGCATCGGGCCAGAATATTTTTTCATAGCCCTCAGACAAAGCATAAAGTTCTTCACGAATCTTAAAAAGTAAGCCGGTCTCTGAGCCCAGTAACCAATCCATTTGCACCAAATATAAACTTGCTTCCAGTTCTTCGCTGGCCATTTGATTGAGAAAACTTTTTGGTAAGGCTTCGATCAAGCAATAGCCATTGTGGCAATATTGGCGAAACGATTTTTCCATTGTTTCTTTGGCGGGATTTAGAATGTGAACCTTTTGGTTTTTAAAGGCCAAATAAAGAAGTGCATCGTTAGTGACGTACTCGGCCTTGGGCAAATAGTCAGTGATCGAATCCACCTTCAGGGCCTCGTGGGTCGGATCTTGAATATAGGCGTTGTGATCCAAAGCAATCAGGGTTCTTAAGTTGAACAGCAGCGAATGCAAGTGATGCAATTTTTCAAGAACCGACTTCGAAAATTTAAGTTGAAAATTGTAAAGTAAAGGCGGGCCCATTTTTGTTTCTAGATGATCGATAGCCTCGATGATGTGATGAAGATGCTCTAGATCAAAACCCCATGGGTGCATGGCACTGTCTAAAATTTCAGTAACTTTACGCTCAAAATATTCGGCCGCAGGCAGCGGGCCTACTTTTAAGTGAGACCTTAAAGCGTTAACCCTAGATTGTGAGCGATTAAAAAGTTCATGATGGGGTTCTAACGCCAACCAGGCTTCGTGGCAAAACGAAAAGTTCATTTGTGGGCTGGCAAAAGGTGTCTTTAAATGATGATTTAAATGAATCAAGGAAAGTCCAACCAGTGCATCTGCCTTATAATGAAAGGGGGCTTCGGGGTTGTTTTTAGCAAATTTATGTTCTTTCCAGAATTGAATTTTCTGAGGTCTAAGGACAGGGCCCTTTTCCACATTTACGTCAAAGCCAAGCCACACTTGTTCTTTTTTTTGGCTCTTCTTCCTATTCATGAATCGCTCCTTGTTCAATGAACTCTACTTCAGCTTTGTCGGAGAATCGGATCGTGGGCTAGAGTCGAGATCCGAAATTCTCACGTCCGCCATTGCTTTTAAGACTTCGATCCTCTAGCCTGAGGTCTTGGAATCAAAAGAAATTGAAAAAATGTACTGGATAGATAGCCACTGCCATTTGGCCGACCCCCGACTTAGTGACCAGTTGGCACAAATAATGTCGCGGGCAAGGCAATGCGGGCTGCGTGGATTTCTTCAAGGTGGGATCGGCCCCGAAGATTGGCTACGGCAAGAACGACTGCAAAAAACCTATCCAGAGATTATCAGCTGCTTTGGACTGCATCCCTATTGGGTTGTTGATCACACTTCGTCGGAGTGTGACGGGGCCTTGGATATTCTGGCAACAAAGCTTCACTTGTCCGCCGGCATCGGGGAAATGGGTCTGGATTTTCGCTCGCATTTCAGTAAAGATTCCCACGAGCGACAACTAGATTGTTTCGAAAAGCAGATTGATCTTGCAAAGATGTGCCAGCGGCCCATGGTCTTGCACCTGGTGCGGGCCTTTGACCAGGCGGTAAGGGTCTTTGAAATGCATGGCGTTCCAGCTTCGGGAGGAATGGTCCATAGCTTCAATGGCGCTAGCACAGAGGCGCAGGTCTATCTTGATCTTGGTTTGCATTTGTCGGTGGGCGGCCCCTTGCTAAGGTCCAATAGCGCTCGGCTTCGTCAGGCCCTACAAATTATTCCGATTGAAAAGATTCTTTTGGAAACCGACAGTCCTGATCAGCCTCCGCCGTCGCATCAAGATACCTTTAATGAACCTTCAACACTGCTCGCGGTAGCGGATGCTGTTGCCAAGATTAAGGGCTTGAGCAAGATTGAAGTTCTTAATCAATGCACAAAAAATCTAGCAAAGCTATTTTCTTTGCCGCTGAAACCTTCTGTGCGCTCTTAAATAGAGAATTAAAGATGGTCCTTTTTTTCCATGATAGCCATAATCGATTGTCTGACAATATAGGTCGCAGCCATTTCTGATTTTTCATTAATCAGTTTGTCCACGACGTCCAATACGGCTTGCTTATAGTTTTCAGTAAAAGCAGCAACAGGTTTACCAGATGAGTTGCTCAATGTTGGCAGGAAAACGGTTTGATCCAACAGAAAACCAACGGCCTTTTTTAGGCTGCCTTTGAAAGCCAAAGCTTGATTGAATACTTCTTCCCGCTTTTGGCTAAGGTAAAAGCGATTTAGTCCCTGCTTGATGATTTCGATTAACTGCGGATAGGTCTCTGGAAAAGTCGCACTGCGAATCGTAAGATCATTCCAGGGAAAATTGCGAAATGTTTGGAGCACGGGTTCCGCCCAATAGATGCCGTGTTTGGTTGTTACAAAATGATTGGCGATGTAGTTTTCACGATAGATTGTTTGCATGGTTGTGCGAAATTCATTTTCTTCAGTTAGGCTCATGGGGCCTTCACTGGCCGCGCGACTAACCGGCTGTCCAAGAATCTTAGCTCGGTTGAACTTTCGCAGTTGGCTTACTTGATCTTCGATGTCATTTCCATAGTACGATTGCATAAATGAATTGCTATAAAATTCAAGGTCCCTTGGCTTTGCAGGGGCCGAGTAGTTGGGGACAGGTTTTGTCCAGTCCGCTGACTTCATAGAAATTTTAAAAATACAGGGTTTGCCAGGCTCACAAGATTTTTTTAAATTAGCGACAACATTAAGCACAACGGTGTCGACATTTTCTGCCATGGATTCTCGGTTATTGGCAATCAGTCCTTGTAGGACTCTTGTCAGTCGATAGCGGGGAACTTGTCCAAACTTGCCAAGGCTTCGGGCCAAGGCATCAGCAGAAATTCCCAAGGCCAGAGTTCCTAATCCGGCAGCACTCAATTCAGGAAGGTCGGTATCTAAAACCAGTTCTTTATGCGAACCTACAAGCAGAGTGCCAATGGTTTCTGTCGCAAAACAAGGACCAGAAA
Source organism: Streptomyces griseus (assembly GCA_943330705.2). Classification (GTDB taxonomy): domain Bacteria; phylum Bdellovibrionota; class Bdellovibrionia; order Bdellovibrionales; family Bdellovibrionaceae; genus CALQIT02. Next base: position 572 of record CALQIT020000042.1, on the reverse strand, counting down.
TAAATGAACTCAAAATGAATATTGAAAGCAACTGAGGTTTCATGTTTTCTCCAAGTTGAAGATCCCGTTCCGAAGTTGTTGGGATTAATTTCCCATAATTTCAACCCGAAACTGGTTTTATTTTCGTGCAGCAGAATACTTGATTAGCTGGGGGATTTCGCCTGTTAAGATTTTTGACAGGTAAAAAGGTAAAAAGGTAAAAGCAGACCATGGCAATCGATTCTATTCGATTACAGGCAATTTTCCTGCTTCACATAGCCCACTTTTCACGGTTCAATTTCATCAACGTTTGGGTCTTCTTGTTTTGATCTTCCACGCAGGTGGGACTGATGGCAAAGAGGCCTTTTTTTATGAATAAACTATCCCTTCATAAGGCATCTACTTGTTGCATTCGTCCTATAGACAAAATTATGCCTATACTGCAAACAGCGCAGGAAAAAGATTCATAGATTTTACAAACAGGCATGAGTTGAATAAGCCTTGGTTTTGATTTGCGCAATCAAGCACTAAGATGCGCTCGTGGAGCGTGAAATAATAGCATTGGTGATTCAGCCAAAAGAGAGACGACAAGA
>CALQIT020000041.1 GCA_943330705.2 Streptomyces griseus | reverse complement strand
TTGGGTTTGCCTCAATAAATAAATAATTTACAAGATTCTTAAAGTCCGAAACATTGCGCTGGGCAAAAGCTTCTGGAATAAGATGTGACGCAACTGAAATTGCACCATTGCCGCCAGCCTCCATAAATTGGTCGTAGCTGGCGTCATCTCCTGAAAGTAAAATAAAGGATTCGCCACATTCTTTACGAATTTGTTTAGCAAATTCGATATTGCCGCTGGCCTCTTTGATGCCAATGATATTGGGATGCTCGCTTAGTCGCTTGATGGTTTGCAACTCCAAGGACGTAATGGTCCGCGAAGGAACATTATACAAAATACACGGAACATGAATCGCCGAGGCAATCTCTTTAAAGTGTTCGAAAAGACCACGCTGCGGCGGCTTGTTGTAGTAGGGAACAATCGACAAAACTGCATCCGCACCCATTTTTTCAGCTTCTTTGGCTTCTTCAATGGATCTTGCTGTCGAATTTCCACCAACCCCTAGAATAAGTGGAAAATTCTTAGGAACTTTGGCGCGGATAAAATCATATATTTTAAATTTTTCAAGTGACGTCAGTGTAGGACTTTCTCCAGTTGTTCCGGAAATTACAAACCCAGAAACTTTGCGCTTGATTTGATTTGCAACTAATTTTTCTAAAGAATCGAAATCAACTTCCCCATTAAAGAAAGGGGTGATCAGTGCCGTCATGGTTCCAGAAAAAGTTTTCATAAAGTATCCAGGTCAACAAGTTCACTAAACTGCAGTTCAGCGCCCCCGATTAAAGTTGGGATGTTATCACCCAAATGAAACTGAACTGTCAAACTCCCACCGGGCATTTGAACTTCAATTGTCCCTTTGGCATTTAAGAATTCTTTGGCCCAGTAGGCCGCCGCGACAGCACCTGTACCGCATGCGGGGGTGAAGGCTTCAACACCCCTCTCAAAAGTAACTGCAGAAAGCTGATTTACATTGGCAAAGGTGATCAATGTCACATTGGTGCCTCTTGGGAATTCAATGCTTTTCTGTCGGATAAAAGCACAATCTTCTTTGCTCAAATTTTGATCGGTAACAAAATGAGGAACCCCTGTATCAATACTCAGTCCACGAATCTGAATTCCGTCACCTGAAGTAATTTGGATCTTCTTTTTTTCTCCGATAGGCCGCATCTGAATAGAAATATTTTCGCCATCATTTCGTTCAACTTTGACTTCGCCTGCTGTCGTTTCAATTGTAAAAAAACTTAAGCTTGGATCAATTTTGTCAAAAACATAACGCCCTACGCAACGAGCTGCATTGCCGCACATTTCAGCATAGGAGCCATCCGCATTTAGAAAAGTCCATTTGAAAAAGTGAGTTGCTTTTCTTTCAATCGCGACCAAACCATCAGTGGCAGAAATTCCTGGTTGGCGACATAACTTTTTTGCAAAAGCTTGCAACTGCTGATCGGTAACCCGATTCTTTTCAAGATTTAGAATAAAGAATGTATTTCCGGCCCCGCTTGCCCTGGTTATTGAGCTTTGGTTCATTTTTATTGAGCTCTGGTTCATTTTCGAGGCTCCTCGGTAAACTCTTCTTCCTCTTCCCAATCATCGCCTTTATCCGACTTGTTGGCTTTTTGCTTGATGGTTAATGGTTTAGTTGCCTTTTGAAAGCTGGGCCGGCCTCGGCCTATTGTTGGGGGCTCAAGTGGAGGCTGCGGATTCCCCTTAACCCCACAAGAGGTCAGAACTGTGAGCATCAATAACATCAGTATCTTTTTCATATCTCTGAATTATTGTTTTTCTTGAGCTGGTTTTCAACTTCTGTTGTTCTCCGGCATAACCAAGGATCTCTTTGGAAGTCCCTTTGTTGCCTTGCAGAGAAAGATTTGCATAGTGTTAAGTACTTTTGCGGGCTTTCACCTGATTTTTGCTTAAGTTCAGACTCAATTCGGTGTCGCCAATAGTAAATTTCGGGATAGTTTTCCCATTTCTTTAGCAAATTATTTAATAACTCAGTCGCATTGCCTAGCAAACCGGTTTTGAAGAAGTATTCAACCTCGAGAAGCGACCACCAAAGGCCGAGTTTATCCTTGCGTTTTAAGTTCTGAATCGGTCTCATGGTTTTGTAGCTTTCAAGCTTTGCGTTGCAAAGCAGAACTTGGGCCTCTAAAAGATGCAAATCCTCAAGAGGATCTGACATTTCCTTTAGGCTTTCTAGGTTCTTTGCCGCCAAGTTGCAGTTATTTGCCGAAATCATCGCGCGAACGGCCGCCGCCTCAATGCTAAAATTTCCAGGTTCAAGTTGTGCAGCTTCGGTCAGCTTTGCAAGAGCCAAGGTCGGATCAGTCCAGGCAAGAGAAATACCAATCTCATAAATCTGTTGCGCTTTATCACTATAAAAAACGGTGATTACCTTTTCCAAGGCATTCAAAAGGTCCTTTTGCGCAACCCCTTTTTTACTTTCTTTTTTTAAAGAATTGACTAGAAGATTTGCTGCCTGCGTGCGCTCTTTTTGCAGGCTAAGATTGAAAGACTTTTCAATAATGTCTTTATAGGTCTCGGATTTCTGAGCCCAAACTGTCACTGTGCTAAAAACAAAAAGGGCTACAAAGGAAGTAGCCCTTTTATTTATCTTCATATTTTCGAACTTCAGTTCTTTTTAAAGCTAGTCAATTCAATTGTCACTTGGCCCAATTGAGAAGGAGCTGTCGTTTTAATCAAGCCAACAACTGGAACAAGTTTTGGATTTACCCATTGCTCAGATGTTTTTCCATCTTTTTTATTTTGGATGGTGAAACGCACGCATTGAAATGTTCCAGCAGGAACTGTAACGGTGTCGTCTTGCATGTCTGTAACTTCACTATCATCTTTGTTCGGAAGCTGTTGATTTTGTCCGTTACAAACCATTGATTTAGTTTCGCCAGTGTTTGGATTAATTTGCATTTCACAAGCTTGCTTTCCTGCAAACCCAAGATCCATGTCCTGACTCAAAGTCAAAAGGTCCGCAGTTATAGCTTTAACTGCAATTGCCATAGATCCTTTAATAAATCCAGCATTCAAATTGTATTTGGCAGAGTCGCCCACTTTCCAATCAAAACCAGCAGTAATATTGGTTTCAAAAATAATCTTTTGGTTGATCGATACGATCACGTCATTGATCGTTGCTGCTTTGACATTGATTGAAAAAATCAATCCTAAAGCCAGAAAAAGTTTCTTAAACATAAATCCTCCTTGTACTGTTTTGGTGAATTATGATCATTTCATTGCTAAATAAAGAGTCAAACTTTATTCATCCAAGTGCTTGTAGCTAGACACAAGTACTTGACGCGGCTTGCTGCCATTGGCGGGTCCGACAACACCTTCGCGTTCAAAAGTTTCTACAATTCTTGCAGCTCTTGGATATCCCAATTGAAATCTTCGTTGAATAAGCGATGCACTAACGTCTTTTTGTGCTGAAACCCACGAGAGAATTTCATCATAACGTTCATCGTATTCGGACTCCCCAGAATCTGTACCTGAGTCCAGGTGCGAAGAATCCCCCGCGCCAACTTCAATGGCTTTCATCGCCGAAAGATCAAACTCGGGCTCTGCCTGATCCGCCCAAAATTTGGCAATTCCCGCAATTTCCGAGTCCTTCAAAAAAGGACCGTGATGGCGCAATAGACCGGAACCGCCAGGGGATTTGTAAAGCATATCTCCTTGCGCCAGCAATCGCTCAGCTCCGGTTTCATCCAGAATAATTCGCGAGTCCATCCCCGCATTAACCTTGAAACTGATGCGGCCAGGAATATTCGTTTTAATTAAGCCGGTAACAACTTCTTTGCGTGGACTTTGCATCGCCAGTATCAAATGAATACCGCAGGCTCTTGCCATTTGGGCAAGTCGAACAACAGCGGTTTCGACATTGGCCTTATCAACTGTCATCAAATCACCAAATTCTTCCACAACAATTACAATATAGGGAAGCGGCGAGAAGTAATATTGTTCATTCTTTTTGCCCGGGGTCTGCTCGAGCTCTAAGTTTATTTTTTCATTTTCTTCAATCTTCGATTTATCAAATCCTGCAACTGTCTCATTGAAAGCCTCAAGGCCTCGGGCGGCAAAGCGATTCATTGAGCGATAACGCTTTTCCATCTCGCGCACGGCCCACTTCAAGGCATTGACAGCATTTCTGGTTTCAGTGACGGTTGGCATGATCAAGTGCGGAATTTTATCAAACACAGTAAGATCAACCTGCTTTGGATCTATTAGAATCAATCTTAAGGTTTTAGGCGAATGTTTAAATAGTAGACCAGTAATTGTCGACACGACAAAAACAGATTTCCCAGAACCCGTTGTTCCGGCGACCATCAAATGCGGCATTTTTCTAAGATCTACAATTCGCGGCTCGCCGTTAGCTTGTTTGCCAAGAGCCACGGGCAGTTTAATATCCTCTTTCCAAAAATTTTCGTCAGCTAACATATCTTTAAGATAAACAGTTTCACGGTGCGTATTTGAAGTCTCGATTCCCACGACATCTCGGCCAGGAATCGGTGCGATTATCCTTAATGATTCGCTGCTAAGAGCCAGCGATAGGTCATCTGAAAGCTCGGTGATTTTACTGAGCTTTACGTTGGCGCTAGGTTTAAACTCAAACATTGTAACTGCCGGGCCGGGTTTGGCAGCAACGACTTCACCAGTTACTGAAAATTGTGCAAGCTTCTCTGTGAGGAGATCCGCTTTGCGCCGGATTTCTTTTTCGTCGACCTTAAATCGGGTGGCCGGAGGATCTTCTATTAAAGAAATTTTTGGCAAGTTCCAATTTTCAACCCGCTGGGGCACTTTGGTTTTCATAACAATTCTTCGTCGCGCGGTTTTTTCTGGATCGCTTTGAATACCAGCCGCTTCAGCCTTTTCTGCCTGGTTAATCTCATCGGTCTGATCGGTTTCATCAAGGTTATCTAACAGATCGGACGCACCAAGCTGCTGTTGCACTTCAGTATTCTGCAACTTCACCAACTTCAGCAACCGGCTGGACAAAATTCCTTCTTCTGCTGCGAATTCTCTTGAAGAAGGTATTTTTTCTTTTTTATCCTTTTTTCTGATTTCAGTTTTCAAGCCAATTTTAAAGAGTTCTGTTTTACTGATCCGCGAAAACAAGGGGCGAAGGAAGCCCAGCGCACTGATTGGAAAATGTGCTAGCTCTTGAACAGTTTTTTCTGAGAAGAAAACTGTGAGCATCAATAGCGACGACCACAATAAGACCTGCATCCCCACATTATTAAATGCCGCAATCAGTGCCTTTGTAAGGCCCAAGCCAATAATTCCACCGACAAAAATTTGATTGTTGAAGATTTTGTGATTTGGCAAATAAGCTGAAACCAAGCAACTCACGGTCAAGACAAGAAGCAGGGCCCAAACCAGACGTAAATTTCGAAACGAAATTTCTTGCCCTTTAAAGCTAAGCCAAGCCATGCGGCTTGCTCCGATAACCAAGAACCAGGCGGACAATCCCAGCGCTTGAAAAAGGCTGTCAGCCAGAAAGGACCCGACGTAACCGCAGTAGTTGCTGACTCGCAAGCCATCGCCGATCGAGTTGAAGGATGGATCCCTTGGATTAAAGCTAATAAACGATAGGCTCAAAAAGATCCCGAACCCAACCAATAGAATGCCAAAAATATCTTTTTTGAATCTTAAAAAAAGCCTACTCATTCTAAAAATTTACGCAATTTATAGCCCCATGGCCAGACCTTAAGTCAAGGTCTTGACTTTGGTCCCTTTTCCAGGCACTTCGCCAAGCAGCAAGGTGTGATCAAATGCTTAAAATCAATGAGATTTTTTATAGTATCCAAGGCGAGTCCAGTTATGCGGGCAGCCCGACTGTGTTCGTCAGGACCACAGGATGCAACCTGCGCTGCACCTATTGTGATACTAAGTATTCCTACTACGAAGGCAACCTGCAGACTGCCGAAGTGGTTCTTGAACTCATTCAGAGTTTCGGCGCGAATTATGTGTGCATTACTGGCGGAGAGCCCTTGCTGCAAAAAGAGTGTCTGCCGCTGATGAAGACACTGGCGGATCAGGGCTACCTTGTTTCCCTAGAGACAAGTGGCTCCAAATCCACTAAGGGCGTCGACCCGCGGGTAAAAGTTGTTCTCGATGTCAAAACTCCTGATAGCGGAGCTGCAGAATCTTTCCTAACAGAAAACCTAAATGAGCTAAATAGCTTAACTGAGTTCAAGTTTGTCCTTTGCTCAGATCGGGACTTTGACTGGTCAGAAAATTTCTGTCGTCAACATCAAATATTCGAAAAATATCTGGTTTTATACAGCCCATCATACGACCAAGTGACCCCTCTGTGGTTAGCTGAAAAAATTTTAGCAAAAAAGTCATCTGCACGCTTGCAATTACAGCAGCATAAATATATTTGGTCTGCCGGAACCCGCGGAGTTTGAATCAACTTTTCTAAAGATGCTTCAGTTCAGTATGTTTCAATCCTTAAATTAATCTAGTAACAACTTGTGAGAGTGGGAGAACCATGACGCCAAATTTGAACAGTTCTGACAATTTATTTGTCGCTAACCTTCAGTCTGTAAGCCTGGAAAAACTAGTAAAAAGCAAGCTAGAGGTTTTGTTTACACAACAAAAAGAAGCACAAGTAGAGTTGAATGGATTGTATTCAATTGTCATGGAACAGGTCGAGCGGCCGTTGCTTGAAATCGCATTGCGTGCCTATAACGGAAATCAAGTTAAAACTGCACAACTGTTGGGAATCAACAGAAACACTCTGAAGAAAAAAATCGACACGTATAAAATTCGCGTAAAAAAGCCAATTTAAGTAATTTACGGGCCACTGCTGTGATGTTAATTTTCAGTCGGCCTATCTAATTGCCATTGTCTGGGGGGAAGATGGCGCAAAAAGTCCCGCCTCAAAATATCGAGGCAGAAGAATCAATATTGGGATCTCTTATGCTCGAGAGAGACTCTTGGGATCAGGTTTCTGATCTGGTTGACTCGTCTGACTTTTATAAACCTGCTCATCAAAAAGTTTTTGAAACGATCAAGTTTTTGCATGCAAAAAATCAACCTATTGATCTGATTACAGTTTCAAATTCGCTGCAAACAAGCGGTGATCTAGAATCGGTTGGTGGCACCAATCTTTTAATTAGTTTGGTAAATAAGACTGTCTCGACGGCAAACGTCGCATCCTACGCTAAAATTGTTCGTGAAAAGTCATTGCTGCGCAAAATTATTCACTCAAGTTCTACCTTAATTGAGCGTGCTTTCAATGAAGAGTTCCAAGACGTTGAGTCTTTCCTTGATGAAGCTGAAGGGGAATTCTATAAGCTTGGCGAAACAAGACAAGCTGGGGGCCTTGTGGGCCCAATGGAAGTGGTTAAAACTAGCGTTATCAAAATTGAAGATCTTTACAAGCGAAAGGCCGAGATCACAGGCCTATCCACCGGATTTACCATGTTGGACCGCATGACCTCAGGCCTTCAACCCGGGGAGCTTACAATTATTGCGGCTCGGCCTTCGATGGGTAAGACCGCGTTTGCTCTTAATATTGCTCAGCATATTGCGCTTCGCCTTAAAAAGACGGTTGCTTTTTTCTCTCTTGAGATGGGTCGGGATTCGTTGATGATGCGAGTTCTTTCAAGTGAAGCTAAAATTAACAGCAAAGACATTCGTGCTGGCAAAGTGAATGATTCAGCTTGGCCTAAACTAATTCAGGCCGCGGGTCAGATCAGCGAATCGGGCTTTTATATCGACGAAAGCTCGGGGGTTAGCCCTCTTGAAGTTCGTACGCGGGCTCGGCGGCTAAAAGCAAAACATGGTTTAGATGTAATTATGATCGATTATCTTCAGCTCATGGATTTGAAGCTAAAAGTCGAAAGCCGAGAACGCGCGGTTTCTGAAATTTCAAAAACCTTAAAAGCGATTGCCAAAGAACTTGCCATTCCAGTTGTCGCGCTAGCCCAGCTTAATCGCGGAGTAGAATCAAGATCTGACCGCCGTCCTATGTTGTCAGATCTGCGTGAGTCCGGTTCCATTGAACAAGATGCCGATGTCATTATGATGCTCTACCGAGATGACTACTATGACAAAGAGGATGCCGACAAGGCTGGCCATGCGGAAGTCATTATTGGCAAACAAAGAAATGGGCCAACTGGAACAGTGAAGCTTCGTTTTGAAGCTGAGCTTGGAAAATTTCGTGACGCTGACAATGAGTCAAGTCATCCGCTACCACCACCTTCGCAGTCCTCAGGAGGCTCGCAGCAGGGTGGCGGTCGTCCTAGAAACTTTGCACCTGGTGCTAACAATTAATCAGCTGGCTTGTTATCCTTTTGGATACGATGCAATTTGCGAATCTTGGAAAGTTTCTTCAATTAGAAGTTCGTAGATTTTGTCAGCTTCCGATTCAGTTAAGCCATGTGCAATGCTGCAATTTCTATCTTTATAGGTAATCTTGATCGAGTTTCGCATATCTCCAAATAGTGAAACATGTCGGCCAAGAACTTCGAACTCTCCTGATTCGGCCTTTACGATCCCTTGAATTTCCTTCACCGGATAGAAATCTCTGTAGATGAATCCAAATAGGCTCCAGGTGGTTACGATTCCCTTTTTTGAAACTTCTGTGATCTGCTTTCCGTAAAACAGCCAGCAAATGAAAGCTACGACTAAAACTGTTACAGCCAGCGAAAATAAAATACCTACAACTTTAAAAACAATTGAGCCAAAAGCAACGACCCCAGGGGACTTTAACATTTTAACAGTGCCATTGATGTCATGCAAATTTCCGAGAAGTAGACCAGCTGCCAAACCTAAATCGAAACGGCTTCTTCTTGCCGGAAGTTCAATTCGACTAAGTCCTTGTTTTGATTTTGAAATAACACTATTTGGCAATTAACATACCTGCTTCATTCAAACAGGGTAGAAATGGACAGGATTTCTGTCAAAAATAATAGCCTAAGGGTCGGCAATCCAGTCAAATCTTAGACCTTAGGCTAAAACTAACGGGAATTGGTCGTTTAAATTGATAACATTTTAACCATTTGCTGCAATTGGGGTGACATAAAAGTAGGACCCAAACTGACCTCTGGAGGATTGATGGGAATGGACCTAATCGACAGCTTAGTCCTCTATTCTGGCCTTCCGGAAGAATACGCTAGGCGCCGTCTAATGTTTCTAATTCGAGAGCATGGACTTAGCCCAGAGCATATCTCAGTCAATGAAATCCGAGAAGTTGCTGCTAGCTTTCTGCAAGAAATTATCCTTAACGAGGCCAACGAAGATTTTTAATTCATTTTTTGATTTACGTTTTTAATTCATTCAGAAAAGAAAAAGGGGACTCTTCAGTCCCCTTTTTAATTCAAATACTTAGTCGCAATGACGGCTTATTTTCGCTCTACGACAACTTGGACATGGGCTTCTAAGCCCTCGCCAAACTTGATCAAGGCTTTATGAGTGCCCAGAAGCTTAATCGGCTCTTCCAAATGGATATCGCGACGATCAATTGAAAATCCTGCCTTTTCAAGTTCGCGTGAAATCTCTGTTGTTGTGATTGTTCCAAAAAGCTTATCTGTATCACCAGCTTGGACTTTGAACTTTACTGCCACACCACTGATTTTAGTCAGAATTGCTTTTCGTTCGTCGACTGCTTTTTTCTTTTTAGCTTCAGCAACGCGCGTTAAGTGATCCCATTCTTTGACACGCTTTTCAGTTGCTTCAACAGCAAATTTACGTGGAAAAAGAAAGTTTCTAGCAAAACCATTAGAAACACTTACTAGCTCGCCAACTTTACCAATATCTTTTACATCTTTTTGAAGAATGACCTTCATATACGTTCCCCATTCCTAGGGTTTTTTTCAGAAAACCTCCAGCGGCGCATGCGGCCCCTGAAATCAACCCAATAATCAATTACCCCAACAGCTCCTACAATTACGAACAGTTGGCCCACAACAAATAAATAGAAAGGCAAGCGCCAGAAAAATCCAAGGCGCCACAAGAGCATCCCGAACTCGGCCACAGCCAATCCTTGAAGGAAATAAAGAGCCATCATCACAATAAAGGTGTTTAAAGAAACAACCGTTATGATCTGCTGACCTACTTCCAGAAAACTGAAAAGAAAAGACAGTAAAAATATCCAAATTGCAAAATCTGGAAGTTTAAATTCTAACAGACGAAGCCGAGAAGCAATGTTCTCAAACTTAAGACCTGTCATCTGTGCAATTCTCTTATCGAACACCAAAGCAAATACCAAAGAAAAGATATTCGCCACGATAATACCCGAAGGTAACAGTGACAAAATCATCTCTTTGCTGATTTCAAAACCTAACCCGCTTGCTGTTTGCGTTCCCACAGTCGAGGTTAGTTTCTCCATCATACTCAAGCGGAATTCCGCGTAGTAAGGAGTCACAAGCTGAAGCAGACTACCCAACGCCACTGATAAGACGCCTGCTCCAAAGCCTGCATATCCACGCTCTTCAAATTCAGAATAGATGCCTACCGTGAACCAAAGGGCGGCGATGGTGTATGCTGAAATCACTGGCTGAAGAGAAAAACCAAGAACAATGGCTAAAATGCCAAAACCCCAGTAAAGCCAACGGCCATATGTGTTTCTCAGTACCCGTAGTAACGGAGCACTAAAAAACGCAAAAAATACAGACAAAATAGACGCAGCAATCGCCAATAAAAGAAATTTCTTTTTAGATAGTTGCTGCTTCATATTCCAGTCCTGCTAAAAAATTAATGCCGATCGCCTCTGTCACCGCGATCTCCACGATCACCTCTGTCACCGCGATCTCCACGATCACCTCTGTCACCGCGATCAGAACCCATCGCAGCAAAAGCAGCGCGCTTGGCCGCCATTTTTGCTTCTTTTTCCTTCTCACGATTAGCGCTCTCTTGAAGGCCTCGTTTGAAGTTTTCAAGATGCTTTGTTAGTGCTACCCGAGAATCCAATCGAGTATGAATGAATCGCAAAACGCGATCATTGATTCGCATTGTCCGCTCAATTTCAGCGATTGCTGCTGGTTGAGAATCAAACATCGAGTGAAAATAGATTCCCTTTTTACTTTTGGCGATTTGGTTAGCAAGATTTCTTTTGCCCCAAGTCTCCAAAGAAAGAACCGATCCTTTATATTGATCGATAATTGACTTATTCTTTTTAAAGAGTTCCTTTTGCTGCTCTAAAGTTGAATCGGGATGCATGATCACGACCACCTCATAAGGGTTCTTTAAAAGTTCTTTTTTCTCTACCTTTTCCATGAAATTCCTTTCGGTTCAAGCCGATGGGATAAACCCACCAGCAAGGAAGCTGTTTAACGAACAGGCAGACTTAGCACGGCTTTTGTCCATTCTCAAGGACCTTGACTCGTCAAAACGTCGACTTCGATATAAAATTAGTCAATATGGGCTTATTTGTTGAAATCATTGAAGGTTTTGCCGTTGGCAATCGCTACCCACTGAGCGCGGGGGTACGTCTTGGGCGAACGACCGGAGAAATTCTCATTAAAGACGCCAAGATATCCTCCCTTCACGCTCAGGTTGAAGAGGACAAATCTGGCCACCTTTTTCTATCCGACCGAAGCTCCTCTAACGGAATAAGGGTCCGGGGGGTCAAAGTGAAGCGCCTGGCTTTGCTGGCCGGCGTTCTTTTTACCATTGGTAAAACAACATTCAAAGTGCTCGAAGACGAGGCAGAAGCCGAAGAATTAACACAAAATCGTGAAATTCCCCAGGAAAGTGACTCCTGGTTAGAAATATTAACCAGAGAATTGCCACGATTAAATGCGGTAAACCAGGTTGACGCAATCGGTGTGAGGCCCATTCATCCGCCAATTCTTTTGCGCTTTATTCAAGGTATTCAGCTCAACAAGACTATCTTGGTTGGGTATGGGCCCCGTAAAGCTGGTGCGGAGGTTATCGATATTGAACTTCTTGATCCCGATGCCCCAAAACTGGCCTTTGAGATTCTGCCCCTAAGTGACCGAGTGATGATTAACGTCAAAGATCCAAGCGTTCTTGTTAATGATCAGCAAGTTTCTTCCGATACAATGAAAAATGGGGATAAAATCAGAATTGGTAATACCCTCATTGAAGTTGTTTTCTATCAAGAAGAGTGAAGTCCAATGATTCAAGTCCAATCCGGTACCTTCCATAGTTTTGACGATGTTCCAATATATTATGAAATCCGTGGCCAAGGGGAACCCGTAATTTTTGTTTATGGAATTGCCTGCTTGATCAATCACTGGCACTACCAGCTTGAATACTTTTCCCAGAACTTCCAAACCGTAGCTTTCGATATTCGTGGCCATCATAAAAGCGGTATTCCAGAAAATCTTGAGAATCTAACCTTAGACGCCATCGCAAAAGACATTGCACCTATGATGCGCGAACTTGGACTTAAAAAAGCGCATTTTGTTGGTCACAGCTTTGGGGCTCAAGTGATTCTAAAAACATTTGATCTTTTCCCAGAACTTTTCCAGTCGATTACTTTTATCAACGGCTTTTCGAAAAACCCAATCAAGGGAATGTTTGGTCTAGATATTGTTGAACCTCTTTTTTATTATGCTAAAACTTTGCATGAAAAATCACCCGCTGCACTGACGGAGTTTTGGAAAATTTTAGTCGACAATCCTTTATCAAAATTTGGACTGGGAATCGTTGGTGGTTTTAATTTAAAGCATACCCAGCTTAAGGATATTGAAATCTATACTCGTGGGGTTGCCCACTTACCAATGAAAATCCTTATTCCCTACTTTGAAGATATGATGAGCTATCAAGGCGAATCAGCTGCCAAAAAAATAGATGTTCCGACTTTAATTGTCAGCGGGGACAAAGACATGGTTACACCGCAAACTTTTCAAACTGAACTGCATCAACTGATCAAAGGTAGTGAGCTTTTTGTTGTTCCCTATGGATCACACTGCACACAGCTTGATTTTCCAGATTATATTAATTTGCGTTTAGAAAAATTCTTTTTAAGTCACAAAATCAATACAGGAACTTAACCTCTGTTCCTGTATTGATTTCTTAAGTTAGCGAAATGCAATTTTCGTGATATCGAAGCCGTATTTTTGCATTGAATCGTCGGAAGTGAAAATAACTTTGACGTAATCCCCAGCAAAAGCCTGCGAAAAACTATCAGTCCCGACACCAGAAAGCTCGCCAAGTTTTTTCCCATTGCGATCAAAGAAGGTAATCAAATCATAACCCGCTTCGGTGTCATACGTTTCGAAAAATAATGAGATCTCTTTTGCACCTGAAACACTAATTTCGAACTTTTGATTTTCCTTGGCATTGTAAGGGTGGGCTGTCGAATAGTTTACAGCCTGAGTTCTCCAGTTAGCAGGATCATCTGGATCAAGCGGAGCATTGGTATTAGAAAGTGCTAAGTACGCATTTGCAATTCCAGCACTTGATACCTTACCCTTAAGTGTAGACCATGGCCTTGCTGTTCGAATAATTCGTTGTTTCAGCTCGACGTTAGTTAAATTTGGTTCGTGGGAAAACAGCAACGCGGCAATTCCCGAAACATGCGGGGTTGCCATTGAGGTTCCAGACATACTTTGATATCCACCGCTAATGACGGACGAGAAAATATTCACACCCGGGGCTGCCACATGCACTGATTTCTTTCCGTAGTTAGAGAAAGAAGCTAAATCTCCCTTGTTATTGATCGCAGCAACTGACAAAACGTTTGGTATATCGTATGATGCTGGATAGCCTGGAGATACGTCGTTGTTCGATGAGTCGTTTCCGGCGGCAGCAACAAATAGAGCTCCTGCATCGTGCGCTCTTTGTATGGCTTCTTTAAGGGCTAGTGAATACCCTCCACCACCCCACGAGTTGCTCATAATTTTTGCGCCATTTTTTGTCGCATAATCGATGGCTTTGATGGCGCCTTCTAACGATCCACTTCCGGTGGCGCTAAGAAACTTGACGGCCATAATTCGTACTGACCAATTGACACCAACAATACCTTTGCCATCGTCCCCTCTGGCACCGATGGTTCCTGAACAATGGGTCCCATGTCCGTGATCATCTTTTGGATCACTTGTTGGTTTCGCTGCATCTGAGAAATTTACTCCATAAATATCATCAACATATCCGTTGCGATCGTCGTCGACTCCCGCTTTTCCGTTGGCCTCTGCAATATTTACCCAAGCATTGTCCTTGATATCGGGGTGGGTGTAGTCAACCCCTGTATCAATTACTGCAACAATTGTCTTTTCACTGCCCGTGCTTAAATCCCATGCCTGTTCTGCGCCAACATCAATTCCAGGCGTGCCTGCAGCTCCACCCTGCTTGTCCAGTTGGCCTACATTTTTGATACCCCACAATTTTTCCAGACTTGGATCATTTGGAGTTTTATTGGCATGGTAGATAAAATTCGGTTCCGCATATTCAACCAGCGGATTTTCGTTCAAGGATTTAATGACATAGCCAGATAGCATGATCGCAGGTTTATGAATTACAACGATACCCGCATCGGCAATGATGCTTTTCACTTCCGCATTCAATTGATGGCTTAAAAGTCCAACCGAGAAGATCGAGTTCTGGCTTTTTAATTTGACGATGTATTCCCCCGGTACTGCCTCGGCCTCACTGGCCACAGCACTCGTTGCCCCTAATAGTGCAGTAACCAGTGCCACTATCTTTAAGGCGATTCTTCCTTGAACCTCCATAATGTCCTCCTTGTTGCGATTGGTTCCAAAATGGTACCAACCCCAAGCAGGGCACAACATTCTTTTGTTATATTTTCGTTATCTATCTAGACCAAAATCTAGATTTTTTGAAAGAAAGAATATCCTAAGGACTTTGATCTTTTGTCTGCGGTAACGGGAGTATTTTTTTAGGATACTTTTTAGGATACTTTTTAGGATACTTTTCTTCCAATTTGTTGCGGTTTTTCTGGCGCTTGAAAAAAATCAAAACTCAATTGCAGTGCCTCATGTCTTTTTTCTGATGGAGTCTCAATTTCTACACCGTATGCGGATTTAATTAGATTTTTAATAAATGCCTCTTTTAAGGACTGCGGTGCATCGTCTCTAAATCCTAGCTCACGCATGATATCACCTACTTTTTTCATACGCCCCCCTTTGAATTTAAAAAAGAGGCCAAGTGGCGTCATGGTGAATGCATCAAGATGTATCCTGAAGAAAGGCCCCTTCCCCTGGGACCTTCGCGATTCGATAAAAGGTTAGTCGTTTTGCAAAAGCATCGAAGCGAAGAAAAATGAAGTGAGGTCATCTCTGGTGGCACGAAATTTTTCGGTCTCATTTTGAGTCGTTTGAATTGGAAATCGCTTTAGAATTTACTGAAACTAGCCGATGGGTTAGGGCATGTCTGACCAAGATAGAAGCCCGGTGAAAATCGACCCTTACGACCTAGTGCCTGTTAGCCCAGATGAGTTCATCCCGGGATCCAAATTGCCGGTGAACGTCTTTCTGAGGCTATCCGAGGGGCATTATATTTGTATTGGGCGCCAGGGAACAAAGACGAACTTTAATGAGATGCATTTTTCAGGAAAGCAAGACGCTCACGTCCAGACCTACTACATCCGGCGAAGTGATTTCGCAGCATGTGTTGGTTCGAATCTTACGATTGCCGGAATTGTTCTTAATGCCAACCAAGTTACGGAATCCAAAAAATTAAATATTCTTAACATGGCTGCGGATTCGGTCTTTAAAGAATTTGCCGAGCTTGGCTTTAATATTCAGTCGATCGAGCACGCAAAAATGGTCTCTCAGGGAATTCGTACGATCGTGGAATCCAAGCCTGACCTACATTCTGTCGTTTCATTGATGTCCGCTGTGCCCGGGGACTTGGTTCGACATTCAATGGCCGTGAGTGCCATAGCCGTTATTATAGCTAAAAACATGGGTTGGGTTATTCCCGGCACTATTGAGAAAATTGCACTTGGAGGTTTACTTCACGATGTAGGCTATAAAGAGCTTCCGCCTGACGTGATTCGCAAGCCCCGTCACGAGCTAAGCTATGAAGAAAGAGCCACCTTCGAAACCCATCCCTTTCGGGGAATAGAAATTTTGAAAACCATGCCCAGCGTTCCCGACGATATTTTATCTATTGTTTATGAACATCATGAAAATGCGATCGGTCACGGCTACCCTCGAAAAATTCGTGACTACAAAATGAACCCTTTGGCTCGGATCGTCGCTCTTGCCGATTGTTTTGTAGAACTCACAATTAAAAATCATGACCTGCCCAATCCACGGTCGGCGGGTGAAGGCCTTAATTATATCGAAACAACCCTGGCCCAGCCCTTCAATAAGCAAGCCTTTCACGCCCTTCGAATTTCATTAGACAAGGTCGCTAAACCCAGCCTGAAAGTTGTCTCTTGAAATAGTGAAAAACAATATTAAATTAATCCCGCCAATAGAGGTCGGTGTATTTCTTTTTGCCCCATTGACGCCACGACTATAGCTTGTAAAAGTAAACTCCTTGCTCAGTGTACGAATCGCAGGTTTTGGTTTTTCTATTGAATAAACGAGCGGAGCACGACGAGACAAAGTAAAGGTCATCGCCAATCCTTTTCATTTCTCGCACCGGCAACTCAAAAACTCGTCTCGTGCCGGCAGAAGTACCATCTGTTTTCCACAGACTGTATGGAAACTCCGCATCATTAACATTATTGAAAAAGAGCTGGTTTCCTATTGTTATATGATTGTTATATCCATAAAAACTACGGGCGGGAAAAGTTCCAAGAACTCTGGTTTGCGTGAGGAATTTTTCAATTCTTAAAATTTCAATTTTATCGCCGACTAGCCTATGTCCGACGGCATAGGTCCCCATGGAATGAAAAATACTAAAGGTGCTTAGGCTCTCGGCGGGATGCAACTCATAAGCTGTCGCGTCTTGGCTATCATAACTCATCCACGAAAGATTGGTGGCGAATCTTCCATTCTTATGCGTAAGATAAACCACACTATTGTTGAGAGCTAAAACCGGGCCATTCCACTCTGGACTGAACCGCTCGGGAACTTCTGCTATTTTCTTTGTTCCCAGCTCAGCTCCGTCTGTGCACCAGACCTCAGTGGCCACCTCAGGATAGGTGCTGTATTGGTTGGGCGTGCCCTTCCCGAACAATACCTGAATCAGAGCCTGACTGCCTCCGCAACTCACTGAATTGCTTCGAGCCTGCGCGATAACGTATCCCGCTTTTTGAATCGGCAGCGGCGTCGATCCAAATCTGGAGACACTCTTCAATTCCAAACTCAAGGGATTTAACGGCGCAGACAAGAGAATGATTCGGGTGTCTCCTGACATGAAATTTCTGTCACTGTCGCCATACATCAAAAATTGAATATTTTTTGATGTTGTCAAAATGGGAGCGGATATTTTTGATCCATTCCACAAAGAAAGCGTATTTTCTCCGGCAGGACTAACCCCCGGCCACAGCATACCATAAGAATCCAAAGAAGGTGCTAGGTAGTAGGATGGGTTGGCAAGGCTGGTTTTCTGAAAGGTCACAACCTTGGTCAAAGGATCGAAAGCTGCAACCTTATGTTCTTTCGAATACGAATCGTATTGATAACCAATAAAAATATGAATGCCGTCGCTGTGCATGTCTCGACCCACAAAATTTTCAAGGGTCGCTTCAACCTTGGTTCCGGTCGGTTTGCCGTTGGACACCCAGATCTCAGTATCAGTTGGAATAAAGGAATTTACTTGGGCTTTGCGGCGAGTGAAGTAAAGTTTTCCATTGTAATCAGTGAAGGTAGGGTCAGCAAGAGCTGAGGTTGTCATCTGCTCGGCTTGGCAAAGATCTCCGCGACCATCTTTATTGGAATCAGCCTGATCTGGATTGTGATTGTCTGGACAGTTATCAACTGCATTGGCAATCAAATCACCATCGCGATCACTATCGCAGACATCTCCGAAGGCATCACCATCAAGATTGGTTTGCGAGGCATTCGCGACCAAGGGACAATTGTCGACCGCATTTAAAATCCCATCACCATCTGCATCGCCATCACAAACATCGCCAATGCCGTCTTGGTCGGTGTCGAGCTGGTCTTTATTCGCTATATCAGGACAATTATCGATCGAATCCGCTATGCCATCACTGTCGCGATCGGTAAGAGAATCGCAGGCATCGCCGACGCCGTCGTGATCGGTATCTTTTTGATCGGCATTGGCCACCAGCTTGCAATTGTCGATAGCATCTGCAATCCCGTCCCCATCTTTGTCACTATCACAGGCATCACCGATGCCGTCGTGGTCGGTATCTTTCTGGTCGACGTTGGCGACTGACTTGCAGTTGTCAGCATTGTCAAGAATCGAGTCTTGGTCTGTGTCTTTGCACGCGTCCCCTAATCCGCTATGATTCCAGTCGGCTTGGTCGGGATTCGCAATCTGAATGCAGTTGTCCTTGGCATTGATTACTCCATCGCCGTCATTGTCGCGCCCGTCTTCTTTATCACAAGCATCACCCATTTTGTCGTTGTCGACATCGGATTGGTCGGTATTGGCGATACTTGGGCAGTTGTCATCCTTGTCGGCGACGCTATCACCATCGGTATCGCGCATAGATAGATCTTCGACTTGGTCATTTTTCGGCGCGCCAAAGGGCGAGTAGCAATTCTGAAAAGAAATTAAAACCAAACCTATTGCAATAAAACCAGATATTGCGATTAATTTCTTCAATCAAACCCCCAGGATCATAAGATATCTTTTCATCGGCAAGTTCTTTGAAATGCTAAATGAATGCCAGCCCTTAAGGGTCAAGATACGGACTGGTAAAATCAAACTGTTGAACATCGTGTATTTTGACTATTGGGTCGACGTATCAAAATGATTCAAGCCAACCAAACATCGGCCACCAGAATCATTTGAAATTCAAAAACTACCGATCTAAATTTTTCTTGAAAAACAGTCTGACAAGAAATTGATAACGGTCCGCACACGGGCACTCTGGGCTACTTCGGGATGAACGACCAACCATAGTGGGGTTGTGGCTTTATCTTCCAGAAGAAGGTGTAGATTTCGATCAGTTATGAACGAGGGAAGTATACCCATACCAATATGAGATTGAATCGAAATTAGAACTGAACTCCATGCGGCAGAGCGGACTCGGTAGTTTGGAGAAAACGCCAAGCGACTTAGGAAGGACCTTTCAAATTCACTTGTAGCTTGATCGAAAAGATCGACAAAGGGTATTTGGGAAAAGTCACCGCCGTGATCATCATCCCTAGCAAGAAGACCTTAGTTGCTGGTGACCTACTCTATAACAAAGTGCACCTCTGGCTGCGTGAGGGGCGATTTGAAGCTTGGACGAAGGCACTTGATCGAATCGCTGCTATTACTGATATTGATACGGTGATTCCAGGGCACGGGGCGACTACGAATCGATCTTTGATCAATGAGAATAAAAATTACATCTCCGACTTTGTTACAACGGTACGAGAGCTTAAAAGCGCAGCTAAGGCTACCGCCAAAATGAAGATGCTCTATCCCGAACATCGAATGGAGCGGTTTCTCACATTCGCCATCGATGGGTACTTTGAACAAATGAAATAAATTTACCTCCCACTAAAAGAAGAATGAGCGCGCAAAAATTTCATATAAAAACAGGGTTGGCATGCTTGCATATCAAAAAGCAGATATGAAATTCGTTAAGCGGGGTCTTTTCGATACTAATTATTGGACACGACCCTTGGCTGCGCAGCTCATTGAATAGCTTGTGGAAGGCCCGTATTGAACGATCACCGCACTGCTACTGCCGGCCAGACTTCTCATTGTGATCAAACGATTTGGATTTACAGAGTTATTGCTCATTGCAAAAGATTCGCGAATTCGTCCTGAAGGTAAGCCATTCAATACAAAGTATTCTTGGCTGTAAGAGAATGTGGCGGATTCACTGATGATCATCGGCATCCAACGAGCTTGCGTTTTCGAATAGAAAAACATCGAAAAAGATCCTTTGGTGACTCTGGATTGACCTGCCATGCTGCTCCACGGAGTGCTTAAATCATAAATTGAAACCAGCTCAAAGTTTCCCACCAATTTGATGTCGTAGCCATTCGACCGACCAGTGCAACTTAGTTTGTATAAAAATGAGATATCCAAGGGATCAGTGAATGAGTCCGCTCTGGCCGAACCTAATCCTAGAACCGTTAATAAGACTGCCATTGAGATATTTCGTAGTGTATTCATCGTGTCCCCCTGCCGATTTGAAATGCAACATCAAGGCTACCAATTTGCACTCGAAATGATTGAGCATTCCAATTCTGATGCGTAAATGAACTAGATACTTGTTTGGTTTTTAGAATACAAATAACAAATGCAAAGGGTAGTCTCAGTTTGAGATCACCCACTGATTGTTGGGATTTCAATTTTGATAACGCCCCTGCGGGATTGGAACTTCTCAATATCGATGCCAATATATATTTCTGCATCTCTTATAATTTGACGTCGTTTTGAAATTCATGGGTATCAGGACAGAGATGAAATCGAAAAAGAGACGGGCTGTTTAAAGGGTAGGTCTTGAGCTTTTTAATCAGGACCCTGCACGGATGACCAGGGTTTTGTAACAGCTCAATTCTTTCCCTTACGCTGCTTTCTTAATACGCACATCGAGTTTAAAGCCCGAGCGTTTGATCTGATCTCTGATTGTACATTCAACCGCCAAAGCTTTGGATAATCCACATTTATTGGCAATATTAAAAGCTAAATCAATACTAGCGATCAGCCGTCCTTTTTCAATGTCACATAGCATGCTCTTTGGTATGCCAATATAGTTTGCCATTTCTTTCTGAGTTAAGTTTTGTATTGTACGAGCTGCTCGTAAAAATCCGCCAAAAGAAATTGGACCAAGTTCTTTTGCTAGAAGCTTTGTCAAAGATTTAGTATTCATGTTTGCTGACCTTTATCAACGACTTTCAAGCGGCAATCTGTAAAGTACTGTAATTTACAGTACTTTTGAAATATGTCAAGGAATATGAATATTTGCTCCCAAATGCAAAATAGGCCGCAGGGCAAATTCACGAATTATTCCAATTGACTAGATTACTTGAACAAAATCATCCACGGTTCGGACAGTTAGGCAGGGATTGTCGTCCACCGAAATTACCTGAATCGCGAATCCACCTTTGTGTTTAAACGGATCTGGCGACTTTCGGGAGCCACCCCTTTTGTATTTTGCGAGGAAACCGGAAACGAAGCTAAAGGTAAAATTGTCGAAACAGAAAATTTTCTGATTTTTTAACTTTCAAAACCGGAAAGTTTTTTACAGGGGTAACTTCAGATTTGGGGGAAAACCTTGATCACGATGAAGAGTTGCAAATGTTGGCAGCCATAAAAAGACCACCGTGGTTTCCGGTGGTTAATGGTGGTTAATGGTAGGGAGTGCAGGATTCGAACCTGCGACATCCACTAACTCCCTATTGATATTCGTTACATTCCCTCTATATCATAAGTCACTCCCTTCCTATTTTAAGGCATTCTCATTTAAGTATGGTATTTTCCATATAAGTATGGTAATTATTGTGGGTGGAATTTGAATGGGACCTGTCAAAAGAACAGGCAAACATAGATAAGCATGGGCACACCTTCTCTGAAGCTATTGAGGCCTTTCAAGATCCACAGGGTGTCCAACTTGTTGACCAAAAGCATTCTGCAAAAGAAAAACGCTTTTATTGGGTCGGCAAAGCGAACTCAGGAAAGATTTTAACGGTTTGGTTTACTCGTCGAAAAACTAAGATTCGTATTATCGGCTGCGCAGAGTGGCGCAAGTTTAGGAGTGTCTATTATGAAGCAACCAAAATTAAGTGATCTAAAGGTAGATACTAAGGGAACTAAGGCTATTCGTAAACTGATGACCAGGTCCAAAAAGGTCAAAATAACCATTAATGTTGATGAGGACCTTCTACAAGAGCTTCGTCGCATGGCAGAGTCCATGGGAACACCCTATCAGACATTGCTTAATAAAGTCCTTAAAGATGCTGTTTTGTCAAAAATTGAAGACGGCTCTAGATTAGATCGCCTTGAACGTGAGGTAGAACGCTTGAAGAAGAAATTAGCGGCCTAGTTTTTCAAATTAATAGCTATGGCTAACTTGACCTTCACCTTAGGGAAAGTTCTATAGTTGTCCTGAGGTCAAAATGAAGATCAACGAATTCGCAAAAGCAACTTGCACAACGGCATCGCGAACTTGCGAAAGCCTATTCCGAAATCTAAATCGTTAGACCAAATAAATTGAATCCACCATTCTACCAACCCCACAAATAAAAAAACCACCGTGGTATACGGTGGTTAATGGTAGGGAGCAGAAGATTCGAACCTGCGACGTCCACCTTGTATGGGTGGCGCCCTACCAACTAATCTAACTCCTCAGAACTATCTATGTTATTGATATTGTGGAATAAATAAGTGTCGTATTTTTTTTCTAAATATATATTTTTATTGAATATTTTGTGGTATTATTATAATACTAACTAGTATTGATCTTAATGGAGCTAAAAAAATGAATGATGTTTTAAGCCTTGCCCTCACCCAACTGGACGAGGAATTAGGAAAACGATCGCTGAACATAGAAATCGTAATCTGTGGTGCCTATGCTCTTCACTTACTTGGGTACTCACGATCTGAACACACACTAGATGTTTGTCCTACTAAAGCCCACATCTGAAGAAATTGCCGAAGCCATTATGTTTATCAAGGGCAGTAACTCTCCACCGCAGAATGCTTCAAGAAAAATTATGGATGATTTTGAGGAGACTCTTTATGATCTCAAAAAAATTACAATGTGAAATTTCCGACGCTGAATTTAAACAGATGGCC
Organism: Streptomyces griseus; assembly: GCA_943330705.2. Lineage (GTDB taxonomy): Bacteria > Bdellovibrionota > Bdellovibrionia > Bdellovibrionales > Bdellovibrionaceae > CALQIT02. Next base: position 1,367 of record CALQIT020000041.1, on the reverse strand, counting down.
AATTATTTTGGAATTGCCATTCAGGCCAGTTCTTCAGTCATAGAACAGAATAATCCAAATTTGACTTTCAGTGATATTGAGATATTTTTCCTATCCGCAACACTTCAACTTAAGACCTCGAGAATGGCGGAAGGGTTTCTTTGCTGGCTTTTGGAATTTGGCCACCTTCTAAGTCCTTCAAAAATAAGACGGCTCATTCTGTCGAATCAAAATTTCAATCCTGCTGTTCTGGGCGGATTTATAGAATTTTTGGTGGAAAATAATATTATGTCCCAGCAGTGGAAAATAATTCGGACATTTTGCAAGAAAAGACCGCAGGCTGAGCAACTTATTGAGGGTCCGGCCCCTAGATCACCATCCTCTTGTTTTTTAAAATATCGAATTCTTGCGCCGCAATTTAAACTTGAGACCAATAAGTTTTTAGTTCCCACAACAGTCATTTATAAATCATGTGTAGAACTTAAAAACCGTGCTCTTTTCGGATCCGTCGTAAATGCAGATGTCGCTAGCTATTTACAGAAAAATCCAGGCAGTACGCCCTATCAAGTCGCCGTAAATACGCACCATCATAAAGCTCGCGTATTTGAGGTCTATAAAGACATTCTGACTGCAAGTTAGCCAGTTCAATAGTGAGTTGTACGAACCTTTAAAATGAACTCAGAATATACACAGGCTGCGACTTGAACGTGAGCTAGAACGTTTGACGAGCTGCAAATGTTAGCGGGATCTTATGCTCATCTTTTTTTGATGGCAGCAGCCCAAGGGACTTTGAAGGAATTGGATCCACCATTCTACCAACCCCACAAATAAAAAAACCACCGTGGCATACGGTGGTTAATGGTAGGGGTTATCAAGGCCTACATAAACCTTTGTAATCACTTTGTAATCACTGAGACGAATTTCTCGATGACTACAAATTACTACTCTACGCTGCGAACTCCAACTTAAACTTCAGATTGAGCTTACCAAGATACTTGATAAGCCGGTCCGTAGTCAGCTTGTCGATGCGGTACCGCACGATCTCACTAACACGGGCCTCACTGATTTCGAGCTGCTCGGCCAACTGCCTCTGTGTCAGGTCATGATCCACACAGTATTTCACAAACTCACCGCAAAGATCGTATTTAAAATGATCTAGCGGATCTGCGTTTGCCGGAAGTCCCGCTGAACCTTTTGCCTTAGCAAGGATCTTGTCCATTGCCTTTAGCTCTGATTCTTCAGGGTAGCCCTTTGCCGCTTTCCCTTTTGTTACTTTAGTTGCCATCTTTGCCTCTCAATCGACTTCTAAACGCGTTTCGCACACCCAAATAGGACTCATCCTTCGGAATAAACCAAACCAGCCGATACCATTTATTTTTAAAGAGCCA
>CALQIT020000040.1 GCA_943330705.2 Streptomyces griseus | reverse complement strand
TTTAAACTCGAGAATTCGTTATATCCGTCTCTTCCATAAAATTTACCGATGAGCCCCGAATCTTGTCGTCTCTCTTTTGGCTGAATCACCAATGCTATTATTTCACGCTCCACGAGCGCATCTTAGTGCTTGATTGCGCAAATGAAAACAAAGGCTTATTCAACTCATGCCTGTTTGTAAAATCTATGAATCTTTTTCCTGAGCTGTTTGCAGTATAGGCATAATTTTGTCTTTAGGACGAATGCAACAAGTAGATGCCTTCCAGGCGAGGCCCATACTTTTGCTTATGAATATTTAAAGGCCATTGCGACCGTCGATTGTTTAAAACATTTGCTGTCCTAGACCCAATTATCATCCTTTTGACAAATACGGATTTGTAATCCATAATTGCCAAATATGTGGATTAAAAGGGATATTTCAAAAATTATCAGTGAAAACAAGGACCCTATCCAAATCATTCGGGGTCCAAGACAATGTGGCAAATCAAGTCTGATTTTGCATCTGGATCCAGAGTTCAAAGAGCTTTCGCTCGATGATCCTGCTTTGCGTGAGCTTGCCCAAAATGATCCAGAACTTTTTTTAGAGCAATTTAAATCTGACAAGATATTTATTGATGAGGCTCAGTATGCGCCGGCTCTGTTCCCGTCCTTAAAAAGAAAGATCGATCTTTATAAAAGAAATTCCAACAGAAAAATTCAGACTATTGTCAGGATGACAGGCTCTAATCAGATACTAATGGATAGGCAAGTGAAAGAAAGTCTTTCGGGAAGGGCTAGCTTTTTTGACATGAATACGCTGAGCATTGCTGAAATTTTACAGGCGCGAGAATGCACTATCCAAGATATTCTTTATACGGGCGGTTGGCCCGAGCTGCATGCGACAAAATCCTTAAATTCAAAAAAGTTTATGGATGATTATATCAATAGCTATGTTGAAAAGGACATCGTGTTGTCGGCGGGCATTCAAAAAAGCCGAGAATTTCTTAAATTCGTAAAATTGTTAGCGGGTCGAGTTGGCGAGCTTTTGGATCTATCAGGCTTTGGTAATGAAGTTGGCGTTGATGCAAAAACCATCAAAGAATGGGTTTCAGTTCTTGAGCGGATGCATATTATCTATTTGGTCATGCCCTTTTCATCGAATCTTTCTTCGCGGTTGATTAAGTCTCCGAAAGTTTATTTTATTGACACAGGATTGGCTTGTCGCCTGCAGGGGTGGACCTCTGCAGAGCCGATAATGACCTCACCCCAGCAAGGTCATTTATTTGAAAATTTGGTTTTCTCCGAACTTTATAAAACAAGCATCAATGGCCAACTGAATTTTGAGATCTATCACTGGCGAACCCGCGATGGCGAAGAGATTGATTTCATTGTGCACTTTGCCCCCAATCAGTTCAAGCTGATTGAAGCAAAAGTCACACCTCGAAACCTTCGAGATGTTTCTGGTTCTCTCGAGCTCAAAAAAGTATTCAAGAACAAAATTCCAGATTTCATTCAAGTTCATCAAAATGGAAGTCAAGTTCTTGGCAAAAATGTACCCATTGCACTTTTGAAAAAAAATATACTGAACTGGTAAAAAATGATACAGCTAAAAATCCTGCTTTTCCTTAGCCCTAGGCTGGTCAGCAAGAGCAGCTTCTTAAAAAGACTGAAGCTGAAACTTTAATAAAACCACCTAGTGAAGATCGAGCACATCTTTAGCTTGATTCACCAGCTTTCTACTTCCGTCAGGTCGCTCAAGTGAAGTGAGCTTTGCGACGACAATATCAAGCTCCGTAAAGAAAGAATTTATTTTTTAGTGTGAACGGAAGCTGTCTAAAGTGCTCAATAACAGATATTCATTTCGACGGAAAAATTCTTCTAGAAAATGTTGTTTTTATTGGTTAGAAGAAAAGTCTGGGGCTGCCCCAGTTTGTCAGATCGGATTTTTTAGTCCCTTGCCGCTTCAGTATCGAGGAACTTTATAGACAAAAGGCCAGAGGGTGGTCCAAGGCCGGGCTAGCGGACTGGCTCAACCGGTCTGTGTTCCTAAGTCGGGGGCAGGTAGGTGCACTCGCATCCTCACCAATTTTGGATTTCTTTGGTTGTTGCTAACAATCAGTAGTGGGCGCGGTTTTTTATCGGGGTCATTTGGCCAGACCCTAAACCAGATTTCACCGCGTAATATTAAATGAAGTCCTCAGGAAGGCATCTCTCGCGCTTGGCTTTGCTACTGTGGCGCACAAGATAGACCGAGGGTCGCCTTTTCTCGAGCATCTAATGGATCTTTGGGATAAAGGTGAACAATTCCCATTTTATCGTCAATGGCCAATCGATAAACATCTTCATGGAAAAAATAGGACATCACCGACCAGACCGTCTCTTGAGGATGCTCAAGGCCAATACAGTGACCCAGCTCATGGGTGACAAGGGAAACATAGGCTTTTGCGCTATCGAAGACTTTACTTGTCAGTCTAATTTTACAGCCAATAATAGATTGACCCAAAAACACCGGCTGGGCTTCGCCACTGCTTACGCCCGAAGCGCTGGCTTCTTCAATTTCAATTCGATGGTTTAGATTGTTGGCCGCATAGTCTGCATCTGTATCCAATGCAAAAATTAAGTTTGAACGTTGAATGCTATTATAGTCGTCGATCACTGATTGCAGTAACTGAGTCTCAGTTAGGGTGGTGCCGGCAGAACCCATAACGTCTGTAGTAGGCAAATTATTTTCCATTAATTTTCCAGATGAAATAAGAGTGATAAATACTTTGCGACCAGCCGTAGTACTCGAATTTAGGCTCCAGCCCAAGGTGCCTGGATAACTTCTATAGCCAAGACAAATAAGCGCCGACATCATTAGCAGGAATACTTTTTTAAAACCTTTAAAAACCATATGAAACTCCCAAAAGCGCGTGCGACATTGTGCTTCCGTTCAAATTGGCATTAGCTAACAGTTCTCCACGCAGGCCCAGCTGCCAAAATAACTCATAGTTAAATCCAACTGAGGCTTGAAAGCCCGCGTTTGATGGAAAAGGATCACTGTTTATTCCCACTGCAAAACCAGCGTATATAGAACGTCCTGAAATAGGAAAAGTCTTATTGAAACCTACAAAGCCACGAGTAAGCGTACCAAATTCCCATCGATTCCATCCCACCCGCACTGAGGTTGGGAAAATGAAATTTGGTCCCGCCGCCAAATAAAAATTAAAATTTTTATCACCAGAAATAGAAGCGTGAACAAGCTCACTCATCGACAAAACCAAGATCGCAATTGACACGAATTTGAGAACCCTGGTCATAACCTAATCCCAATCATGAAGTTCACATTATCCCGGGCATTCAATGAGACAATATCTAAAAACCTATTGCTTGGACCAACCACTCCGTAAAGACTATCCACTGCTAAAAATACAGGTCCAAGAAAGGACCAGCGTACAAAAAATGCGGGCCCAAGCACATAGTCGCTCTTTGTTTCAAATTGGGCTCCGGTATCGGCAAAACTGCGCACGGCATACAAGGCCCCGGCGCCAAAGCCTGCATCAATATCGCCGATCAAAAAATCCCCGGCCTTCCAGGTCCAATAGCCAGCCACTTTATAGGCCGAATGATAGTAGGCTGGTGTCGATACTCCTGTGGATGAGAATATGACTTCGAACGAGCTGCTTCCAACTCCAAGATTAATGGAAGGAACAAGGCGTCCACCGGTTGCAGAGTTAAAACCAGTTCCTAGCTGAAACGCCGCCAGAGTTTCAAAAGTAAAAAGAAAAATCAATACAACGAGAAGCTTTGCTATCATGCGCTGAGTCTGCACTGACGATTAATACCAGTCAAATTTTTTGCTGCGATTTTCTGAATCTGAAGAAGGCTTCTTTGCTTTTAAATGAGTCCGCCAAGGATTAGAATATCCATTGAGCGCTTGGCGCGATTGCGCACGATTTCGTTCGGATGATCAAGGTACGACGGAACCATTAGCGCTAAGTTTCGAAAGTTTGGATTTGTTTTTACGTAAACTAAATCACGGCTGTGATGATATTCAAAAAGAGCGGCGATGACATAAAGGCCGCTTGCAACAAAAAATGGGTTGTCGGAAGAAAGGAATTCCTTGGTCCTATTGGTGACAATATCCGAAAGACCTTTGGTGCCCGAAAAAATAAGTGAATCTGCTGCCAGTCGATTGCTAGGGGATTTAAATTTTTCTTCAATATTTTTGGCCTCAAGACCAAAAAATGACTTTATTGCCAACACATTTCCGATCACTCTCGGGTCATTTGCTTTTTCAATTCGATCTAGATAGTTTACAAAAATAGGATCAACTTGCTGACTTGTTAAAATATTCTTTGCAATAGCAACCAAGGCAGCTAGCTCTTTACAGTCTTGTTTTTTCAGCTCGTTGCTATCAATACAGTGCTGTAAAATTTGCTGGTATGCATTTTTAATACCCAGCGAGGGCTCGCCAACTGTGAATTCCCTAAGGGGCGCAATCAATTCGAAAAAATCTTTTGCTTGTCCATTGACCAATTGCAATCGCAGTTTTTTTAGCAAAAACACAATATCTGCGTCGCCATGAAAGTTTTTTCCCAGTTCTGTCAGTGAAAGGCTGCTTGCCGCCTGATCAATAGAAACGAATTTTCTAATCTCTAAAAGGTGGGACTCGTGGCTGAAGCCCTTAAAAACTGCAATTTTAGAATGGGTTGGTTCGCAAAGATCCAACAAGAACCCTTGAGACTCTGCGTAGGCGATCAAGGTGTTTTCACTTTTCTCGGTGATTTGGCCTAGCATTCTCACGGATTCGATTAAGGGTAGCCCACTAAATGAGTGGCCTTGGTCCAATTTTACAAAATTCAGATGTCCAGAGACAATGCTTGCCTTAAGGCGTAGTCCATCCGGGACGGCTGGGGTGCGAATACTTTCTGCAACTTCAAAAAGACCACGAACTGCGGACAGACAGCGTCGGGTGGGTTCGCTGTCGCTGGGGTCTTTGCACATGAAAATGACTTCATCGCCGACGTACTGGTAAATCAGGCCGTTGTAGCGCTCAATAATGTCGCGGGCCCTGCGAAAATACTGGCTAAGAATTTCATAGAGCTCAGCGGGCTCTCTTTGCAGAAATAGTTGAGTGTAGCCATTAAGGTCAACCCGCGCTAGGCAACAGGGGATTGCATAGGGTGGATTGTTGCCGGACTTGAGTTCTTCACGTACCGCCGGCCCCAATGAACTTGCAAGCATCAAATTGTCGGCGCGAAGTCCCTGATTTTGATTTTCGAACCCGAGGGTCGCTTGGCGAAAGACTTCGGCCTCTTTTGAAAGACCCTCAATTCTTTTTATTCTACCACGATCTGGGCTTTGCAGTGATTGTGAAAGTCTGACGATGTCCCGAAGAATCAGAAAGACAATTAGAAACACAAAGAAAGTTACGATGACAAGATCCTGTGCAATAGCTGATTTTCTACTGACCAATTGTCCCCAAAGATACTTAGTTTCATTTTTATTTATTCCGATAGTTAATTTGTAGTCTAAGACTGCCAATGTTTTCAGGGCAAAACTTTCGTCCTCTTGAAAGTGCTCTAACGCCGAGTAGTCGCGATTAATGCCATCGAGGTAGTTGTCTTTATTATAGTAGCCAAGGACGTTGTCTTTTTCCCGCAGTAGGTAGAAATCAAATTCTTGTAGATCTTTGGCCCAATCTAAACGGCGGATCAGGGCTTTTGGGGTTTTATTAACAAGATAATTAAGTGAATTGTCCAAGTGAAAATCAACAAGGCCTTTTTTTCGAGTCACATTTTCTTGATAGGCTTCTTTGGCACTATAAAGAAAAATTCCAATTGTGACCCCCGAATACATTAGCCAAAACGAGATCAGAATAAGAATAACAACAGACTTTTTTTTACTCATTCGCCCTCGGACACTAATTTTCCGGTTCTACCATCGGGCACAAGCTTTCTAGCTGCCGTATTCGGGTCCTGGTGGCCTAGGGTGCGATTGCCAACTCGGTCCATCACAAGAATCCTATACTTTTTAAGTTCAGCTTAATTGGCCGCGGCATATTCAAGGGCTTTTTTGGGATTGCTTTTAGTTAAGGCGGCCAAGACTTGGGTTTCCTTTGAAGCTGCACCATTTGTCGAAGCAACCGCCCGGGCTGCATTTTGTTGCCGACTTGAAGTTGGCGGACGAATTGCTTGTTGAGGTTCGTTGGATTTTCTTGAAAAAGGTGACCTCTCTGAAGCTAAATTCGGCGCTGCGGTTTCTACCGAAGTTCCTTTATCGGGAATCGGCATGCTTTTCGAACCTGAAAACGCTGCCTTCGTAGTTTTCGCAAATAGGTTTGCTTTTGCCGGCGCTGAATTGGGTGCTTTGGTCAGATTCGCCATTGGCAGTCTTGACGGGGTTGTTTCCAATCCTTCGATTGAAGCCGGACTTCGCCTTGCTCCTGTCGTAGCGGGCTTGCTAGCAATGCTGGCGGCATTGGCTGCCGGCACCGCGGACCTAAAAATTCGCTGGGCAGTGGCTAAAATCGGCGCCGAAGTCTGTTGGCTAGATGCATATGCTTTTTCAGAAGGAATTGCAGAAGGGGAATCCGCACTAGCAAAACTTGCATTCAAGGCCGAGCTACCAGAAGGGTATCCAGGCTCTGGCCTTTTCTACAAACGTCCTTATATCTCAGGAGTGGCGTCAACTCATGGGTCATGTGGAACAGACAGCGCTGGTGGTTGTTTGCAAGCTTTTTTAAGGCGCTAATAAGCTCCTCTTCCCCGTCGGTGACAAGGGTACGGGCGATGGGTTTAAATTTAATTTTCTCAGACGGATGATTTTTTGATTTCAGGAACTTGCCAATATCTTTCCAGCTTTCTTGCCGTCCCCGCAGCGAACCCGCGATAAGGGCAAAGTCACCTTACCTATAGAGGTTTTAAGTTTCCGGTCCTGCTTACTGTTGTGGTGGTGCTTCTTGCACTTGCAGTGCGGGCACTCGACACCAGAACTCAAAAGCATCTTCTCTATTAGTATGACGAGCACTTTCACCAGCCCAGGGACCCCTTCAGTATCAAATAAACTTTTGACCGCTATGATCAGCTGAGAAAACGAAAAATCCTTCAGCGATATTTCAGAGCCAATATGAAGGGATAGTTTATTCATAAAAAAAGGCCGCCTTGCCATGGTCTACTTTTACCTTTTTACCTGTCAAAAATCTTAACAGGCGAAATTCCCCAGCTAATCAAATATTCTGCTGCACGAATATAAAACTAGTTTCGGGTTGAATCATGGGAAATTAATCCCAACAACATTGGAACGGTATCTACTATTTGTAGGAGAATTCCTACCAAATGAGGGGCTGACTTGCAAAACCGTCTTGATAGTATCTTTGCAAACTTTACAAATGCTCACTTGAGGCAAAATATTGGCGATTTAGCATTAGCCGAGCCGCAAATAATGAGCGGCAAAGAAATCGCCTTCGAGTCAAAAACCTTAATTGGCGGAATGCTTCGCCCTCTCTTTTCTAAAGAAATTCAGTCTGGATTAATTATGATTTCTCAAGTCGCATTACCTTCAGATTTCCCGGTAAGATTTCCAAAAGCTAGACCTGTGATTTTAGAAAAATCTACCCAAGTATTTGCAAATCCGCGACTAGTAGCCATTTTTCCGGAAAACTGGAAAGACGGTTATTGTAGAGAATATTCGCTATACTTTGTAAATCGGTTTACGCTGCGAACGACTGCAGCGATTAAAGATATGGAAGCTCAAATCTCCGGCTTGCCGCGCCTTTTTCAAATTAACATCGACGATCGACCAACCTTCGAGATTCTCGCGGCACAATGGGTAACACTCCATGAAAGTTTTCATGCCACAGGCAAGTTTCCATACTCCAATAATATCAGAATAAAATCATCCCTGTACTCATCTGCTATTGAAGAATTGAGGGTGGATTTACTATCGATCAATTGGTGCAACAAAAATAGCTATTTTCACCTAGCTGAATATATTTTTTTTGAGAGGGTCTTGAGGTATATCCTAGATAGCTCAACCGAAAATGATTGCGATGGTCTCAGCAGTCGGATTGCCCTAACATATCTGTTCCAAAACCAACACCTAAAGATCGTCAATGACAAAATCCATTTATCGAAATATGCAACTACGAGCATAATTGGTCTATTAATAGAAATTGGAAATTTTGAAAAAATGAGTAGTGAACTAAACTTTAGAGAGGCCGCAAGACTATTTTGCCAAAACTATTTAAAAGAGAATATTGAGCCAATTATTGGAATTTTAAAAAAAAATCGTGATCAGAATATGAGATAAAAAGCCGACTGCAAAAGATATAAGCGGACTTTTTGAAATTATTTGAGCGAATATTACTATTGCTGCTGACGCCAAAAACCCCCAATCAATTTTAGCATCGTGAGCCGCATAGGCATAGCTAGATAGTACTGCCAGAGTTATTAATACATAGGCTCCTAAGCGAGCAAATATAACACCGGATCTTAATGCTTTTTTTTCAGCTAGGACGACCAGCATAAGCCCCAGGACTCGTGGAATAAAACTACTTAAAAAAAGCACCAAGCAAAAAACCACTGTCATTTTTTTAAAACCATCTTCTGTAATACTACTATAAGGGGGGCACCAAAGAGAGCGCCGACTCCAACTCCAAAATAGTAGCTGATACCGACAATAGGAAGAGCCCACAATAATAATGAGATATCTTTAATTTTCATTACCATATTTACGGCCAGCGCTGTAAACATTAGTGGCAGCCCGCCTTCCAATACCTTTAAAAATTCTTTACTGATATGACCGGCGAAAATAGTACCCAGCACAGTGCCAAAAATCCAATATGACCAGCTCAATAAGCAGAAGAGAAGAGTACCTCGAAAGCTTTTTGAAAAAGAAGGTTTTTGGACTAAAACCCCATAGGTCTCGTCTGTTATCAGAAAGGCGAGCAGAGCGTTGCTCTTTGTTAGCCCAAATTGCGAAATTACGGTTCCATAAATAAGATGACGAATATTCAATATTAATAAAGTGAAGAAGATCGAAAATACATGCTCATTATTTGAAAGCAATTGAATCAAAGTTAACTGAGCACTTCCCGCAAAACTCAGAATCGAAATGGCTACAGCTGATACATTGTGGTTTATAAATCGGCCAGAAAAAATAGCGCCGAATGTGAAGCCGACAGCTAAGTACCCAGTAGCGACAGGTAAAGAAGCTAGAAAAGCTTCTTTATTTAAATTCCTTGAGTCCATCCACCATCCACGGCGATGGCCTGCCCAGTAATGAAGGAGGCTCCGTCTGAGCAAAGAAAACTGACCAAATCACCAAACTCCCTTGGCTCCCCGAGACGGGCCATCGGAATCTGGCTTAAAATTTTTGATTCTATCTCTTGGCGACTTTTTCCTGTTCGGTTCGCTTGCTCATTAAATAAGTCTTCAACTCGATCAGTACGTGTGTAGCCAGGTAGTGCGCAATTAACAGTGACTCCACGTGCAGCGACTTCTCGCGAAAGTGTCTTGAGCCAATTTTGTACGGCACCTCGGACAGTGTTACTCACTGCCATATTTTCAACAGGAGACTTAGCCGTGATTGAAGTGATCGCAACAATTCGGCCAAATCCTTTTTCAATCATTCTGGGAAGCGCCCAGTCTGCAAGCCTCATGTTGGAATAAAGATGTGCTTGTAAAGACTTTTCAAGCTCGAGACGATCCATCTTAAAGGCTGGTCCTGGTGGTGGCCCACCTGCATTTAATATCAAAACATCTGGATAGTTCGCATTAGAACTGCAAAACTTCTCTATCTGGGAGTCAATGGTCATATCAAGCGATATTGTCTCCAAACAACCTTTGCTCAGGGTGTTCTTAGCGCGTAAAAGCGATTGCTCATTGCGACCTACAATCCTTACAGAAATCTCATTCTTAATTAAAGAGTGTGCGGAAGCTAGGCCAAGACCAGAACTTCCTCCGATAATTAATGCCGTCTTCATTAGAGTTCCTTTGTAGATGAAATTGCATTAGGATAATGGTAGCAAAGGGAATACTAAAAATGAAGAACCTTTTAATAATTGCGTATCTGGTGGGCCAGCTTGGCGTCGCGAATGCGAAGGACCAGAAAATATTGCGCTATTGCTATACCTCTTGGTTCGGTCGTGCCGAGCCTAGCGATAAAAAAGGTCCTGAGGTAGAGCTGATTGAGGCCTTTGCAAAAATTAATTCTATGAAAGCTATACCTACAAAAGTCACTTGGGAAGATTTGTTCAAAGATGATAATGGAAAGGTCATCGAAACCGCTGAATATTTGCCAAAGCTGATGAAAAGCACATGCGATATATATGCAACCAATATGACTTTAATTGACTGGCGTTTACGGAAATTTGACATGGTACCTTTTCATGCGGGCAGAATATTTATAATTACGACTGCAGATAGGAAAAACATAACAACGAGTCAACAACTTAAAGGACTGAAGACTGCTGCAACTCCTCACACAACACTATTTGAATCTTTGCAGGCACTTAACGAAGAATTGGGTGAAAAAAATGGATTTGAATTAAAGGAAAATCCTTTAGGTGGGACTGATAAGTTATTACTTGCTCGGAAATTAGATTTTATTGCCCTGGACGCATCTCAAGCATTGCAAGTCGTAAGAGAACATTCGGAAGACCTACGAATTGCTTTTCCCATCGGGAAAAATCAAACAATTGGGTGGGCTGTGTCACCTAAGCGAAAAGATTTGGAGGCGCAATTGCTCAGTTTTGTGAAGGAACAAAAAGAAAATCCAAAAAGTAAGGCCAATGAAATCTATAAAAAATATTTTGGAGTAAGCCTGTTGGAATACGAGAAGTTGCTGAGCCGCACGCAAGAATAAGATGAAACTAGAAACATTTATCACAAGGGTTTTTATTCAAGCACTGATGTTCTCTCTTTTGGGAGTTGTCATTGTAGCGTGCATAATTCTTGCTCGCGATATTTCTGAAAAGAGGCGCCAATTAGAAAGCTTTCTAGACGACCAGGCAAAATGGATTGCTCCAGAATTAGGCTTGTCGATTCAAAAGGGTGAACTTGAAAGCACCAAATTAATGCTTAAATTTATTGAAGCGAATCAAAGAGGTAAAGGGCTTACGCTAAATATCCAGCTGAATTCCGGAGAAGATATTGGTAACAACGTGCCTAACGCGCACACTTTTGAATTTCAGGAAATTGCATTTTCAAAAGGCTATGCAATTAAATGGGGAGTAGAAAAGGTTGGCCTTTTGAAGCTTGGGGCAAAAGAGAATTTAAGCTATCGAACTTTGATGAAGTTTCCTTTGGTTCTGCTGCTTTTCCTCGTCTCATCTCACCTGGCCAGCTTTTTGTTGTTATATTTTGGTCTTAAGAAACAACTTTCTATTCCTATTGCCGACTTCATATCAAAACTTGCGCTTGGTGATTCAAGCGTGCACGTGCACACCCAAATTTTTGAAATTCAAAAAATAAGCAGGGTGTTTCACAGTTACCTTGAGTCTATAAAGAATTCGAATCAAAAAAATATTGAACTCGAAAGAAGGAATGCTATCGCCGAAACGCAAAATATGTTGGCCAGACAAGTTGCGCACGATATCAGATCACCACTTAGTGTTCTAGTGGCGCTTTCATATAAATTTCGAGAAAGACTTCCCGACGAGTCCAAAATGATCGATACCGTTACTGCTCGAATATCTGGAATAGCTAATGACCTGCTAGATTCTAGCCGCAATAAGTTGAACGAAGATAGAAGCAATCAGTTTAATTCCAAACCGAGCTCTCCCGTGACCACATTCTGTAAACTTAGTGATATTCGTCTTGCTTGCGCAGAAACTATGGCAGAAAAGAAGATTCAATTAGGTGCAGAATCGAAAATTGACCTTAGCTTATATGATGAAATCAGCGGCGATTTAAAAATTTCATGTGATAGTGCGAATCTTCGCCGGATTATTTCCAATCTTTTAAATAATTCAATTGAAGCAATTGCTGCCAAGGGTTTTGTATCTATCACCCTTTCAAGTGAATTTGACAGGGTTTTGATTGAAATTAGGGACTCAGGATCTGGCATGACTCAAGAACTCGTTGATGAAGCCTTTGTAGGACCCGTGAGCAAGGGTAAAGCAAGGGGTAATGGCTTAGGCTTAAACCCGGCAATTAGAATTGTGGAGACTTGGGGTGGAAAATTCAAGATACGTTCGAGTTTGGGTCAAGGAACAACTATTAGCATTTCGTTGCTAAACGCTTAACAATTCGGTGGCTATTTTTTGGCAGTTGGCATTAGAAGTGTATTTTGTGCCAAGTCTACGATAGTTCGCTGACGAGCAAATCAGTGATATGAGAGAAGTGCCCTTAATGGGTTCCGAATGAATAAAAATATCAGTCCCAGTATGGGGTATCAGCTGCCAAAAGAACCCATGTTAATTGTGGCGTGTACAAATGGGTGAGGCACCCAATCTACACCGGATATTTCCTCAGCGAAGCCGCGCTAGTCGCTACCAATTTTTCAATTACGAACCTACTCCTCTGGATTCTATCGACCTGGTTCTATTTGTTGCGCGCAAAGCGCGAGGAAGAATTCCACGCCTGGAAAAAGGCTGAGTGCCGCTAGCTAGTGCACCCTGGGGTTTACCGAATTTCCTCGAACTTGGGAACGTGGCGGATTTTTTTTTCGCCTTTAACTGATTCTTCAAAAATGGGTAGAGATTGTTTTGCGGCTTCTTTTTTTGCTAGGGAGGCTGCTTCGAGTTCTTTGTTGGTGGCGTCGTTGTGTGCATCTTCTTCTTCAGCGGCGGTTGCGGCTTTGACTTCGTCCCCGACGTAAACGGCTTTGCCGCCCTTAAAATGGACTTCTTTTACAAATAGTTGGTCGTCTTGATAGAATCGATAGCGCCATCGATCTAAACTTTGCCATCTTGATGAGGCAATGGGGCTGCCCATTATTTCAAGAACGACGTGTTTGTCCATTCCAACTTGGACACGTTCATAGGCGCGCAGCTGGTTGGTTTGGCAGCCGACAGAGAAAAATGAAAGTAAGAGGATGGCAATAACTGAATGGCGCATTCAAACCCCTAAAATAATTGTGCTGCAAAGCGAGTCGTTTCACCATGAAATTCACCCTCAGTGTCTCAAGGTGGAACGTTGTCCACTAAGCCTACCGACCGTCGATTCAATGCCGGGTTACCTACCATCGCTTGGGGCAAGCACGACCAAAGTCGATGCCTTCCGCTTACTCTGAGTTAAAGAAAACTCAATCCTGCTCTGGCTTCTGGGTTTTAGTGCTAGGTAATCGGGCATATTCTGCTGACTATAAGCTAAGTGATAGCAGAAAATTTTGCATTTCGTCATAAATGAGCCCTAGGCCTGATCTCTTGCCGATCATTTCATTTTCAGTTAACAATTGACCATCTTGACAACAAGTTAGCTAGGTTTTGACCTTTCGAGGTATCAGGAAATAGTCCTCTTGATTTAGCTATTTACATAAGGAGTTACTGTCCCTATGGCAGAAATTCGTGATGAGCACAATCGCAGCGGTCTGTTTCTATTCCTATTTTCAATGGTTTTTGTCTGTCTATTTTTTATCTATATTGTCGCAATTCATCCGGGCATTGATCTGAAAGAAAATCCCCATGATCCAGAAGTCGCAGCTGCTGCTGTTGCGGTTGATGTTTCAAAAGTCACCGAACCTTGGTTAACAAATGCCGATATGGTGGCCCATGGGAAAAAAGTTTATGCTCAGAACTGTGCTATGTGCCATGGCAATGAAGCTCATGGCGATGGCCCCGCGGGAATGGCGCTGAATCCTAGGCCTAGAAATCTAGTCGAAGGACCTTGGAAAATGGGCGGTGGTTTCGTTGGCTTGCATAAGGTAGTTACTAACGGTCTAGCGGGGACTTCGATGGCTGCATTCGGCCATTTGAAAGCCGTTGATCGCTGGGCGGTCGTGCAATTCGTTGAATCCATTACTAAAGCCAAAGTGAAAGAAGACCCTAAGGCCGTTGCTGACTACGCAAAAACAGCTAAATAGAATCGATGATAAATTGAAGGTGTTTGCAAAGCGATTTTTTATTTTTTGTGCCCTGGTGAATCTGGCGTCGGTCAGTTTATCAGTTGCCAATGGATATGATGGCAAACCCCTGCCTTTGTCTGCATCTGAAAAGCCAGAGCAATTGTCGGGCGTTGGAATCACTGAAAAATTAGGCGCAAAGATAGATCTAGATTTGCAGCTCATGAATGAAAAAGGCCAAGTCGTGCGCTTGGGTTCCTTTTACGATGGTAAAAAGCCAGTTGTTATTTCAATGGTCTATTTTGGCTGTCCAGGTCTGTGCAATTTTCATCTAAACGGAGTCATTGATACTCTGAAAGAATTAGATTGGTCAGCCGGCGAAAAATTCGAGGTCCTAGCAATCAGTTTTGATTCTCATGAGGGCTCTGAGCTGGCAGCTAAGAAAAAAGAGTCTTACATGAAGATCTACAATCGGCCAGCTGCTGAGGCCGGTTTTCATTTTCTAACAGCAAGTGAAGCGACAATCAAAAAAATTACTGAGCAAATTGGCTTTCAATATCGTTGGAGTGAAAAGACCAAAGAATGGGCCCATGCTTCTGCAGCGGTGGTGACAACTCATGACGGTATGATTTCGCGCTATCTTCATGGCATCATGTTTGATGCAAAAACATTTCGCCTTTCTTTAGTCGAGGCCACCAATGGAAAAATTGGCACCCTAGTTGACCGGATAGTTTGGTATTGCTTTCATTACGACCCTCAAGCCAATAAATACGCATTGACGGCTTTTCGAATCGTTCAGGTCGCTGCATTTTTTACAGTTTTGATTTTAAGTTTTTGGTTAATACCGTTTTTGATTAGAGCTCGTCGCACCGTTAAAAGTGCGTCCTGATTGGTGAGGAGTAACAGGAATGAATTTGCTTAGTCTAATCACTCAAGCTTTTTTGCCGCCCGCATTTGCTGCAGGCAGTACATTTATGCCCCCTGCTGTGACAGAAATCGCAAAAGAATATGACAATCTTTACGGTTTTATTCTTGTCGTCAGTCTGATTGGTTGTGTGATCCTTCTCGGTGGCATGGTTTATTTTGTGGTAAAATACAAACGCACTGCCGGTGGCAAGTCTGCTTATATTTCACACAATAGTTTTTTAGAGTTTCTTTGGTCGTTTATCCCCTTGGTTATTTTTCTTGTGGTTTTCGCATGGGGATGGAAAGTTTATCATGATATGCGAACTTTTCCAGAAAACTCGCTTGAGATTCACGCTTTAGCTCAGAAGTGGAGCTGGACTTTTCAATACAAAAGCGGGAAGACTTCGCCCAAAGAATTGGTTGTTCCGATCAATACCCCAATTAAAATTTTGCTAAGCTCTAAGGATGTTCTGCATAGCTTCTTTATCCCGTCGATGCGGGTGAAGCAAGATGCCGTTCCCGGTCGCTACACGGCCCTATGGTTTGAGTCCCAGAAGCTAGGTAATTTTCAAATCTTTTGTACAGAGTATTGCGGCGACCAACATTCGGCAATGATGGGCACCGTGAGGGTTTTATCCACAGAAGACTACGAAAAATGGTTGAAAGAAAATGACGAAGCTCTTCCATTAGCTAAACGGGGCGAAAAAATCTATAAAGGTATCTGCATAGCTTGTCATACTTTAGATGGTAACAAGGGCGTTGGACCTTCGTGGAAAGGTCTTTACGGAAAAGCCCGTGAGTTTGCCGATGGTACAAATATTCCGGCCGCAGATGAAAATTATATTAAAGATTCAATATTGAATCCAAATTCGAAACTAGTTAAGGGTTTTGCCGCAGCGATGCCGTCGTACCAGGGACAACTATCCGATAGTCAAATCAATGGCATTGTCGAGTTTATGAAAGAGCTTAAATAGGAGCCAAATTTATGGGAAGTACAGCTTCTGGAAAAAACTATCTCAATGAAACCAAGGGCATTATGTCTTGGTTAACCACTTTGGATCATAAGCGCATCGGTTTGATGTATATGATTGCTGTTTTGTTCTTCTTTTTCATGGGCGGGGTATCTGCTTTACTTTTGCGCATGGAGCTTTTTGCACCCGGTCCGGGAATTTTACAGACCGGGGCCACCTACAATAAAGTGCTTACATATCACGGCGCCATTATGGTTTTCATGGTTATTATTCCTGGGATTCCTGCAATCCTAGGTAATTTCTTTTTACCCATTCATATCGGTGCGAAAGACGTGGCTTTTCCACGTCTTAATTTACTGAGCTGGTACGTTTTTATGGCAGGGGCGCTATTAGCCGCTTCGACACTATTCACTTCACAAATTGATACGGGCTGGACATTTTACACCCCTTATTCAATTCGTACTGAAACTGCCGTTATCACCATGGTTTTAGCGGCATTTATCATGGGGATGTCGTCGATTTTAACGGGACTTAACTTCATCGTGACCGTCCATAAGTTAAGGGCCCAAGGAATGACGATGACCCGTATTCCTCTTTTTGTGTGGGCTGTTTATTCAACGGCAATTATCCAAATCTTGGCGACTCCTGTTTTGGCCATTACGCTTTTGTTGTTGGCAGCAGAGCGGGCCTTTGGGGTTGGTATTTTTGATGCTGAATTGGGTGGTGATCCAGTTTTGTTTCAGCATTTTTTCTGGTTCTATTCGCATCCAGCGGTTTACATCATGATTTTGCCAGCTATGGGAATTATCTCAGAACTGATTTCTGCCTTTTCTAGAAAAGTAATTTTTGGCTATACGGCAATCGCCATGTCATCCCTGGGAATTGCGGCAGTTTCATTCTTTGTTTGGGGACATCATATGTTTGTTTCTGGGCAGTCTGAAATCGCTGGGGTCGTATTTTCATTTATCACAATGTTGGTGGGTGTTCCGACCGCAATTAAAATGTTTAACTGGTTGGCAACTTTATATAAGGGACAGATTTCATTTCAATCGCCAATGCTTTATGCCCTCGGCTTTTTGTTTTTGTTCGCAATCGGTGGAGTTACAGGGGTAATGCTTGCGGTGATCGGCCTGGATGTTCATTTTCATGACACCTATTTTGTTGTGGCTCACTTTCATTATGTGATGGTTGGTGGAACGTTGATGGCGTTGATGGGCGGTTTTTACTATTGGATGCCGAAAATGTTCGGCAAGATGTTCAATGAGCTATTGGCCCAGTTATCTTTTGTATTTATTTTCATCGGCTTTAACGTCACATTTTTTCCACAATTTGTTTTGGGTGCGCTGGGAATGCCAAGACGTTATTTTGATTATCTGCCAGCATACGAGTCCTTGAATAAAATTTCGACGGTGGGCAGTTGGTTAATAGCGGCAGGATTTTTGATTTCATTGTACGTCATTCTTGATTCTTTGTTTCGGGGAAAACCAGCCCCTGCGAATCCGTGGGGAGCTAAAACTTTGGAATGGACGATTCCGTCGCCACCACCCCATAGTAATTTTGATGTCGATCCAATCGTAACAGCGGGGCCTTATGAGTACAGGTAATCATTCAGTGACGCCAGCTAAGCACGAGCACCATTTTGCGCATCATTTTAAAGATGCGTGGCACGAGTTTGTGTCCTCCAAAGAAGGCATTTGGCTTTTTATGGTGACCGAGATTTTGATGTTTGGTGGGCTTTTTGTTGGCTACTTAATTTACCATGCGATGTATCCAGAAATGTTTGCTGAAGGTGCAAGTCACTTGAACTGGCAAATGGGTGCAACCAATACGATTGTGCTTTTGATAAGCTCTTGGACCATGGCCTTAAGTATTCATTCGATACAGGTCAATAAGCGCAATCAAGCAACGATTTGTCTGATTGTTACAATTCTATGCGGGCTGATGTTCATGTTTATTAAATATTTAGAGTATTCCTCTAAAATTGAGCATGGTCTTTTGCCAGGTCGATTCTTTCATGCGCACGATATAGTTCATCACAATCTGCCACTGTATTTTGGATTTTATTTTTGCATGACTGGCCTGCATGGGACCCACGTTTTAATCGGCATGGGGTTGATTACTTGGGTTTTAATTCGTCATTTGCGTGGCGATTTTAATCCCCAGTATTTTACACCGGTTGAAGGTGTAGGTTTGTTTTGGCATATCGTAGATTTGATTTGGATCTTCTTGTTTCCGTTACTTTATCTGGTGGGGTAATTTATGGGTCATGATAGTCATCACGAACATCACGTCATTCCGGCCAAACTTTTAATGAAAGTCCTTTTGGGCTTGGTTGTATTGACGGTTTTAACCGTTGTCACTGCCAAGGGCGTACATCTTGGATTGCTGGCAGGCCCAGTAGCTTTTTTGATTGCGGCGGTAAAGGCCTATTTTGTCATGAGCTACTTTATGGGTCTGAAGTACGACGATAAAATGAATCGAATCATTTTTGGCACCGGTTTTGTTTTCGTCGCTATTCTTTTTATTTTTTGCGCTCTGGATATTTTCACGCGTTCGGTTCAAACGAATCCGCTTTAATTTCTTGAAGGTGAGGTCCTGCCTATGACTCGGCTTTATATGGATCTTACAAAATTTGGTATTGTCATATTTGTTTTGCTGGCGGGCCTTGCTGGCTACGCCACCAGCTTTCAGGTTGAAAAAATTTTTGATTGGCAGCATCTAATTTGTCTTTTAGGTGGGCTTTATTTTTTAAGCTCTGGCAGTTTGGCCTTGAATCAAGTGCAAGAGTACAAACTTGATCAAAAAATGAAAAGAACCGCAAAGCGACCTGTCGCCTCGGGAAAAATTCGCCCGGCAGCGGCCTTGATTTTAGCCATTGCATTTTTATTTTCAGGCAGTGAATTGCTTGGTCGAGTTTCGATTCAGTGTTGGGCTTTGGGCATAGCTACGGTCGCTTTATACAACGGAATATATACTTATCTATGGAAGCCAAAGTGGGTTTTTGCTGCTATTCCAGGAGCTATTCCGGGTGCCCTGCCGGTGACAATTGGCTATGCTGCTAACGATGTAAATCTTTTCGGCCGAGATTCGGTGTATTTGTTTTTGATTCTGTTTTTATGGCAGATGCCGCACTTTTGGGCTTTGGCAATGCGCTTCAAAGACGATTATAAAAATGCTGGAGTTCCCACATTGCCAGTGGCGCTAGGGGTTCATCGAACCTTGTATCATATGGGGCTTTGGACATATTTGTATGTTATTGTTGCCTTAGCATCGCCTTGGTTTGTTCAGGCCAGTTGGGTTTATCTACTTTTCGTTCTGCCTTTTGCTGGCATGATTCTTTGGGAGTTCCATCGATACTATGCATCGAATGGCGAAAAAAGATGGTTTCCTTTTTTTATGTGGGTCAACGTCAGCGTATTGATTTTTATGTTTGTTCCGGTCATTGACCGTTGGAACTTTCTATTCACAAAAACGAACTAAATTTTTTCCTAAGCAAGCCCCCGCGGCTAGTGGATTTTAGATTCTGTGGGTGTATCGATTTGGCGAAATGGATGAGCTTTTTGAAAGGCCGGAAGCTTCAGACATTCATCATTTATTTTACTGATTAACGGAAACTGACTTACATTCACTTTGAATCGTTCAGATGAAAAAACCTGCGGTACGATAAACAAGTCAGCTGCCGTAACTTGATTGCCAAAAGCATAGGTGCCCGAGGTCTCTTTAAGAAGGGCTTCTAACGCTTTCAGGCCGCGAGTGATCCATTCGCTAGTCCATTGGTCTTTCTGCTCTTGAGTGAACCCGTAGGTTTTCTCTAGAAACTGCAAAACTTTTAGATTTTGCAGGGGGTGGATTCCACAATTTACGGATTCACAAATTTGCCGGACTTTCGCACGACCGTAAGAATCTTTCGGAAAAAGTGCTGGTTGCGGAAAGACTTCATCAAGGTACTCAATGATGGCAAAGGATTGTCCGATGACATGATCATCGTGAATCAATGTTGGGACTTCACCAAGGGGGTTAATCTTTCGGTAATCAGCAGTATGCTGCCCTCCGCCATCATTTATGAGATGAACGGGGACGTAGTCGAATTGAAGGCTTTTCCAGTTTAAGGCAATGCGCGCGCGGTAAGATGTCGAGCTGCGAAAATAGTTGTAGAGAGCAATCTTAGACATGATTTTCTGCTTTGTTAGGAATACAGTTTAAATGTATTTGCCCACTTAGCAAAGGAGTTCTTATGAAGAAATTGATTTTTGCTTTTGTTCTATTGGCCTCTGGATTTGCATTTGCTGTTGAATCCAACTTTGGTGTAACCGGTGGTTTTCGCACAAATAATTTTGATACTGATGTAACTGGCGCAACTGTAACTGGAAAAAATGGTTTTCAGTTGGGGGGCTTGGCCTGGTTTAATTTTGCCGATCCCTTGGCGCTTCGACTTGGATTTTTATATTCACAAAGATATGCCCAGTTGGATCAGACGGTGGCAGGAAGCAAATTTTCAACTGATATAAAACTAACCTATTTAGATATTCCACTGACCTTGCAATACAAATTCGGTGATTTCGGCGGTGTTTTTTTCGGCCCTGTTTTTTCAATGAATCAATCTAAAGAGTGCACAACCGCGGGCGTAACTGGCAGCAACTGCACAGGAGTTCAGTCGTCAATAACTCCGCTTTCTGTGGGGGTTAGTTTTAAGTTCGCACCGCAAATGGGGGCCGAGTTTGCCTATGAATTTTATTCTGGAAAAGTTGCTGACGGCCTTAGCAATCTAAGATCGCTGGGCGCGAATTTTGTATTCTTTTTTGACTAAGATTTTATGAAACTTGGAACCCTAACCCTAGATTCTAGTCTTGACGGAGAGTTATGTGTGGTCAGCCGCGATCTTAAGCTTGCGGCTAAGGCTTCGCATATTGTTCCGAGCTTGCGAGAAGCCCTTGAAAAATGGGATGTTGTTTTCCCTCAGCTGGATGTGCTTTATCAAAAATTAAATCAAGCCAAGCTTGACTCAAGTTTTCCAGTTTCCAAGGGGAATTGGCAGGCCTGTTTGCCACGGACTTGGATGTTTGCCGATGGCTCGGCTTTTATCCATCACATTAAGTTAGTTCGCTTGGCGCGTAAGGCAGCTTTGCCTGAAACTTTGCAGACCGTGCCCCTGATGTATCAAGCTGAATGTGGCGAGTTTTTGACACCAACCCAGGATATTCCGCAAATCGATTTTGCCCATGGAACTGACTTTGAAGGCGAAGTTGGTGTTATCACGTCGAAAGTGCCAATGGGTATTTCGCCTGAAGAGGCTTTAAAGAAAATTCGACTGGTGGTTTTAATCAATGATACCTCGCTGCGGGGTTTGATTCCAGAAGAGTTGGCACAAGGATTTGGTTTTTTCCAAAGCAAGCCGGCCAAGTCATTGTCCCCTTTTGCGGTGACCGTGGATGAACTGGGTTCTGACTGGCGGGATGGGCGTGTTCATTTGCCCTTGCAGGTGAAATATAATTCTAAATTTTTTGGAAAAGCAAATGCCGGGCAAATGCATTTTCATTTTGGCCAACTGATCGCCCATGCCGCTCGAACCAGAAATTTGGTGGCGGGCTCGTTGATTGGAAGTGGAACAGTTTCAAACGAGGACACCTCAGTCGGATCTTCTTGTCTTGCAGAAAAGCGAATGCTCGAGCAGATAAATGACGGACGGATTCAAACTTCATTTATGAAAGTCGACGATACTGTTGAAATCTGGATGGAGAACTCTGCGGGACAAAATATTTTCGGCAATATTGCACAAAAAGTAAGCAAGCACGCATAACGTTACAGCTGTAAGTTTCTGAAATCACACGTTGCCATCACTTCCGTTTATCCGCACTATTTTATGGACAGCATATATCTAGGAGGGTTCATGAAACTGTTTTACGTGTTGATTGCTTTGATTTTTTCCCTGGGAATAAATGCTCAGGCACAGCAAAAGGTAAACAAAAGAAAACCGATGAAGCGAATGGATGAAAACGCGGCAGGCCTAAAATACGGAATGGCTGGCTGCGGATTAGGTTCAATTGTTTTTGGTGAAAAAGGCGGCTTCTTGCAAGTTTTCGCCGGGGTCACTAATTTAACCGGACTGCAAACTTTTGGAATCTCGACCGGGACTTCGAATTGCGGCGAGGCCTCTAAGCAGGCAAAGGCTTCTGAGTTTATCGAAGTGAATAAAGTCGCCATTGAGACCGATCTTTCACGTGGCAAAGGTGAGACATTGTCCGCCTTGTCCGAAGTTTTAGATTGTCGAAATCCAGCAGCTTTTGAAACGAATATCAAAAATAAATATAGCAGCCAGTATCCAAATGGCGGGGCCACAACAGCTCAACTGGAAGCCACCGCTTACCAGGCTTGCGAATAGGGGACAAAAAATGAAAACAATTATTATTTCAATTTTGACGGTTCTTGGAAGTTTATCTTTTGCAGCGGGCCGTCCTTATGGGGAATCCGGCTGTGGCCTAGGCAGTATAATTATGGGGAAAGATGGCAGCCAAGTGTTGTCTGCGACATCGAATGCGACCTCATACTCGCAGCTTTTCGGAATTAGCTCGGGCACTTCAAATTGTATTGAAGACGGAGCAGTTAAAGCTGGATCTGCTGTGCCAATGTTCATTGAAGTCAATAAGTCAGCACTGGCAAAGGATGCCGCTCGCGGAGAAGGCGAGACCCTGGTCACCTTGGCTCAGTTGATGGGTTGCAATTCGAAATCCTTAGGTGCTGCTTTGAAATCTAATTATAAGAAAATTTTTGTTGAGTCAGATATGGATCCTCGACAAATCGAGACCGGTATTAACTCTGCAGTTTCGTTGAACCGTGGCCAGGCCTGCGGTGCTTAAAGTATAAATGAGGTCTAGCGGGCCTCATTTATTATTTTTAACTTTGTTTTGTTGGTCCTTGTCGTCCTTAAGTGTGACTACTGAAAAGGTAACCGACAAAACTATCGAAAAAGTTGTCGAAAAATCTCTTGCTCTTAATTTGGCAAGAGATCGGCAATGGCTAAAACTGCTTCACTACGAGCCCGGCTTCTGGGGCACAAAAAAAAGCCAAATAGATGGTCCCGATTTTTTTCTACATCCTGATGGGATGAAAGATCCGAAGGCAGAGCTAATTGCTACCATCAAAGCCTTTTGGTCGGTCCAGCCCGGCACCACCGAGGCCCTGAATCCGCAGTGTAAATATCCTGCCAGGTATTTGTATTTAAAAAAGAAGCTGGGCAGTTACATAAATTATTGGCCAGATCAGAATTGTGAAAGATTTCAAAAATATTTTACTGCCCTACGCGGAATTTCGGTGTCTCTGGTTTTTTCATCCTATTATTTAAACAATCCATCTTCTTCATTCGGGCATACTTTTTTACGTATTAATAAGGCCCCGATGAAAGATGGCCGACGTCACGAGCTTTTGGATTATGGCGTGAACTATGCGGCCGCAGTGGACTCTAGCAATGCCTTGGTTTACGCCTTTCGGGGAATGTTTGGCATGTTCCGCGGGTCGTTTACCAGTGTTCCTTATTACTATAAGGTTCGTGAGTACAATAATTCTGAGTCCAGAGATCTGTGGGAGTATGAACTGAACGTCAGTCCCGAAGCCGTTGATATGTTGATTGCGCATATTTGGGAACTTGGTCCAACTTGGATCGACTACTGGTATTTAACAGAAAATTGCAGTTATCATATGTTCACTATTTTGGAAGCAGCGGACCCCAGCATTTCACTGACTGAAAATACAAAAAAATATGTAATTCCCTCAGACACTGTAAAGACGGTTTGGAATACTCCAGGTTTAGTTAAAAGCTTTCAATTTCGACCTTCGATTCGAACTGAATTTTTTGCACGGGTAAAAACCCTAGCAACTAGCGAACGCGAAGAACTGATTCGGATCGTCGAAAATCAGGAATTTAGCTCGCGCTACGAGGCCATGCGACCGGACCAAAAACGTCGAATCCTAGATGCCGCGGTTGACTACTATGACTATAAATTTAGCGCCCAGACGCAAAAAAAAGATTCTGTAGAAACTAAATTGAAAAATGCAGTTCTAAGCAAACGCAGTGAAATAAATTTGCTGACCCAACCCTTGAAGTTAAATCCGAATCCTTTGGATATGCCGCATTTGGGCCATGGCTCGCGTAAAATTGGTTTGGGTTTTGAGGGCACTAAAGATTCAGCCGATCTTTATCACTTTCAGTATAAATATGCCCTGCACGATCAGTTGGATCCAGTTTTAGGTTACCCCGAATATGCGCATATTACTTTTTGGGATGTGCAAGCTAGCTACCATACCTTAGCAAAAAAAATTGAATTGGAAGATTGGACTTTGGTTGAAGTTATTTCAACCTCACCAGTGCGTGATTTTGCGAAAAGTATGTCATGGCGCCTGAAAGTCGGAATCGAAAGAGTACGAAATGAAAACTGCGACTTTTGTCATTTCGGCGGGATTTCTGGCGGTGGTGGTTACACGTTTCAGATGAGCGAGGTTCCAAACTTTTCATCCTACCTTGGATTACGAGGCGCTTTGATGTATTCCAACGACTACAGCAAGAAGCTATATTATGGCGTAGGTCCGAATATCAGGCTACGGGCCCGCTGGAGTGAGAAACTGACCGCCCTACTAGAGACCTGGGTGCGGATAGACCCAGCTGCTGAAACCCAGTGGTACCAAGAAGTCACGCTGTCGGGACAAATGATGATTGGTAAGGACTGGGGCTTTCGGGCCACAGCAAAGGACTTGGGCTTCGACAAATCAGCCCGGATCGACTGGGTCCTTTATCACTAAGAACCCAGCAAAAAAGCCATACAAATACTAACGAAAGCATTTGAACTCAGTAATTTTATGCACTAAATCTCAGTGCTAGAAATTATGCGGAGGGTTGGCCGAGTGGCTGAAGGCGCTCGCTTGGAAAGCGAGTTTACGTCAAAAGCGTAACGCGAGTTCGAATCTCGCATCCTCCGCCAAATGCATCTACTTGTTGCATTCGTCCTAAAGACAAAATTATGCCTATACTGCAAACAGCTCAGGAAAAAGATTCATAGATTTTACAAACAGG
>CALQIT020000039.1 GCA_943330705.2 Streptomyces griseus | reverse complement strand
TGCGGTGGCTTAACACCGCAAAGGCCTTCGTTGGATCTATTCGTTATTTCTAACTGAGTAGCTTCAGCGCTAACTGAGGTACATTGTTGGCTTGACCTAACATCGCGACAGCAGCTTGCTGCAAAATGTTGTTTCGAGTCATCTCTGAACTTTCAGCTGCGATATCGGCATCCCGGATTCGTGAGTTAGCAGCCGAATAGTTTTCATCAGCAACTTTCAGATTCTGTGAGGTCGATACCAATCGATTCTGGAGCGCACCGAAATTGGCGCGAATCGCATTCACTGACGTCAGAGCATTATCAAGTACATCTAGAGTCATCTGTGCCGACTCTTTTGTACCCACGGTCTCTGCTGTCATTCCCAAGGCTTCTAGACTTGAGTTCGCTGCCGAAGCATTGAACGAAATCCTGTCCTGGAAAGGGTTGTTGTGCACACCCACTTGAATATCAATTACGCCACCAGTTCCATTGAGTAGATCATAACCGTTGAAAGCTGTTGATTCAGTAATTCGCTGAATCTCTGACTTTAACTGTTGATACTCGACATCAATGAACTTTCGTTCTGTGTCACCAATTGTATCTGATGCTGACTGCACACCCAATTCTCGCAAACGAATCAGCATATTGGAAACTTCATTTAAGCTTCCCTCTGCCACTTGCACGAGAGAGATTCCATCGTTTGTATTGCGGTCTGCTTGTCGGAGTCCGCGAATCTGAGCTCTTAAATTTTCAGAGATCGCGAGTCCTGCAGCATCATCTGCAGCCCGGTTAATGCGTTGGCCTGAACTCATTCTCTCCAGAGAACGTCCAAGATTTATCGCATTAAAACCCAAATGCTTTTGGGTATTGAGGGCCGCCACGTTCGTAGCTATTCTTAGTCCCATAGTCTATCCTCCTTGCATGGCCATATCCTCCTTGATTATCGTGCCATCCCGTTGGCATTAAGTGACATCATGTCACTTTCGTTAATGTGATTACACACCTACTTTACTGAACGGATATTTATACAGTTTTCTGAAGGCTAGATTTTTGATATTTTCCAAGGTGGGTGCGGGTTTCCCGCTGATGAATGAAAATAATTTGCGCAACAGATATAGAATCTGTCGATTGAAAATTTATGATCGCAATCGATAGCCTTAGCTACCTATTTAAACTACGGCTCAAGCACTGGTCTAATCAATGACCCAATTGCTAGTCCGATGACTGACGCTGACTCGATCGCCATCTCCCTTTGCAACTATGCAAATCGACATGACTCAGTCTACAAAGGTTTACACTATGATCTATCTTCTACAAAAAAAAATAAATCCTGGCAGGAAAACTTTTTCCAAAACCCACCACTTGCATTCACTACGACCAGTCGATCTGCTTATTTCGTGCTTAAGCCAGCAAAAAATTTCCTAAAATTGAGGGCAGCTAGTGCTGCCCTCGGCGCAGGAAACAGATCAATAATTCAGCAACTACGAGGCCAAAAGCTTGAATAAATGCGGGGGTGATCGTTAAGATCGTAAAACCGCGGACATCAAAGGATTAATTGATTAACCCTGAAATGTCTTATTCAAGAGTCCCAGTGCGACGTTTGCTGATTGGTTAGCTTGCGCTAGGACCGATGTGCCGGCCTGGAGCAAGATATTACTTCTAGTCATTTCCGAGGTCTCTTCAGCGACATCAACATCACGGATTCGCGAATTCGCAGATGACATATTCTCTACGCTATTCTGAATATTGCTGACCGTGGTCTGTAGCCGATTTTGAAGAGCACCGAAATCCGCTCTCATCGCTGACACACTCATGATCGCAGTATCGATCGCTGAAAGTGCATTCTGAGCTGAAGCCTTATCCGCCACTGAGGTCAGATTTATCCCCAGTGCCGCAGAATTGGCGTCTGCCTTCGATGAGTCGAACGAAATTCGATCAATCTCCGGGTTGTTTCGAATTCCGACTTGGAAGTCCATAATGGACCCCGTCCCAGACAACAGCTGTTGGCCGTTGAACTCGGTCGCCTCAGCGATTCGATCAATCTCAGAAACGAGCTGATCGTATTCCACGTTAAGAAACTGTCTCTCAACGGGACCGATGGTGTCAGAAGCCGACTGGACCGCAAGCTCGCGAAGTCGGATCATGATCGAGCTCATCTCGTTCATGGATCCCTCTGCCACTTGCACCAGTGAGATTCCGTCGTTGGCATTTCGAGCAGCCTGTTTAAGACCGCGAATCTGAGATCTTAAATTCTCAGATATCGCAAGTCCGGCAGCATCGTCACCAGCGCGGTTGATTCGGTATCCAGACGAGAGTCTTTCCAAACTCTTATCCAGACCTAACTTCGTATTCCACAGAATTCTCTGTGAATTTAACGAAGCAGTATTCGTATTAATACGCAAACCCATATGCCTCCTCCTTGAGAACTTTGAGTATCAATCCTTGATACTCGTGGACCGTCTTGATCCACAGGGCTTCTCTAACTTATATTTGTCTCATCGGAGCACATCGAAAATCCTAAAGTGAGAATTCTCATTTTTAGAAAGAACTGGTCTTTCGTAGAGATTCTTTACAGCAATGCCCTATTTTTGAAAAAACTATTGGTCGCAGCCGTTTCACAAAAAATCATACGACCAATTGATTGGCAAAAAAAATCAAATTGTTTTGCCTATTTTGCACAAGGGATCGCCGTCTCGAAATAAATTCGTCGTTGAAACATCTCAGACCCAGTTATCGGCTTTGAAGTGCTGTAGAATTAAAGCTGCATGAGGTTTGCGGTAAGTAAGTAGCTAAGTAAGTTTCGGTCGCATCGCTCAAGGAAAGAGGTGGAACGTGAAGACAACTCTACTGTTTAAATTTGGCCGGGTTAAATTCGGCCTGGGTTTGCTAGCAGCTGTAGCTGTATCTCTATCTTTGTCTGGGTGCAAAGTGGGCAAAGGCGGCACCGCCGGAGTCACAAATCCAACCACGACAATTCCTGGCGGCGAGGGTAATAACGGTCAAGGCGTTGGCTCGACAACCACGACTACTATCCCAGTCGTAAATCCTACGACCTCATCCACCACGACCATCCCGGTTAGCAATGTCACGACCACGACAATAGCACCCGTCATTCCTTTGTGTTCTCCTGAACAAGCCTTCAGCCCAGCCGGATCTGTCGCTATTGATAATGGAGCACAGTACACAAACCTGAATCAAGTCAGTCTTGCCTTTTCAGCCAATGAAGCTTCGCAAATGAAGATAAGTAGCAATTCAAGCTGCGGCTGCGGCAACTGGGAGCCCTACTCGACCAGTCGATTACATGAGCTTCTGGTCCTCAATCAACTGTCGTATGTATCCGTTCAATTCAAGGATTATGATGGCACCGTTAGTGACTGTGCATCAGCTTCGATTATGCACGATGCAATCCCGCCCTTGGTGACGATTGTTGGCGACGCTGCTAATCGATACCTAGTTGGCGACCAGAGTATTTTCAATGCATATATAGTAGAACAAGGGGCAGGCTTAAACTCAGTAAGCTGTCTGATCAATGGCGTTGTCACAACTTGCGCCGTAAGCCCAGAGGGAATTGCTAAGATAACAACGCCTGCCCAAGGTCTGGGAGACCAAACAGTTTCAGTAACAGCCATCGATAAAGCCGGAAACTCAGTGAGCAAAGAATTTAAGTACACAATACGTGAAAGCTACCGCGATATTGCTCAGAGCTATGAAGTTAAGTCCCAGAGCAAAGTAGATATTCTTCTTATAATAGATAACTCGGGTTCGATGTCCTACGAGCAGCAAAGTATGGGCAAACGAATGGCGACCTTCATGAGTAATTTAGAGGGACTCGACTATCAAATCGCCGTGACCACAACAGACCCAAGAGACAGCGTCAGCTGGGGTGATGGAAAATTTGTCCCAATGGTTGGCATGGGTACAAAGACGAGCTCGAGTTACATTCTGGATACTAAAACCCCGCTTGCAACGGCGCAAACAATCCTAAGCAACACGGTTCAGAGAACAGAAGCTGGTTCTGGATCCGAGCAAGGTATTTATGCAACTTACCGTGCCGTTGAAAGATTTCTTGATACCAAGACCACGAGCGGTCCACAAAAAAGCTTTTTCCGTCCCGATGCCGCATTTACCACTGTCGAAATCACAGATGAAGATGAATCGGCAACTGGCTATAAAAATATTCCGCTTAATCTAAATAGTTTTGTCAAAAAAACTTGGCCCAGCAAAGCCTTTGCTTTTCACAGCATCGTTACAAAACCCGGTGACTCTGCTTGTCTTGCAGGCGAAGGCGAAAGATACGGCACCATCGTTGCCGAGATGTCGCGCATTAGCGAAGGCATAGTTGGCTCAGTTTGTGCGGCTGACTATGGTTCGCAACTTGCAGGCATTGCCAATGGGGTCCAGAAGCTAACAAAAACAATCGAACTGCAGTGCAACCCTTTGGGCGATCCTGCAAGTTCAGTAATTATCCTGCTGGACGGTGCCAACTACACTGAGCCCTACCTAGTCCAGAACGATAAGATCGTCTTTCAAAAATTATTACCAATTGGAAAGTACGAGCTTAAATATTCCTGCGCTCCAGCCCCATAAAAGCTGGACCTCAGGCGATACTTAGAAAAATCAATTCGCTTGTCTTCACCTATTCGGGAACTTATTCTGAACTAGCTATGACAAAACGTCTGGGTTCTTTTCTTCTATTGCTAATTGTTTCTGGTTTATCTGCGGGGTTTGCACCCAACTTGGCGTTTGCGGCACCATTAAATCAGGAAGACGAAGCGCAAAAGACACTGCTCCGCTTTACTGATTTTCAAAAATCCTACTATAAGAAAAACAAACGCTATGCCTTTGATATGATTGAATTGATTGGTTCTTTAAAAAGCAAAAGTCAGGGAAAAATCCCCACCAAGCCCACTGAGCCAATACTAAATTCCCAATTTGTTATCGCCTATTCGCCAGCCTGTGTTCTGAGCAATCCGGCAGCAAGAAAGGCAAAGAAGTTGTTACTTTGGTATCCAGAGTTACCCGACGAAAAACGATCCATTATTAAACTTAGTAAAAACTTAACTAACAATTTCGAATTTCTAATTAAGAAAAAAGTTAAAGATCTGCCAAAAGGAAAGTGCCTAGGACCAGCAAAGGGCTTTGAGCTTTACGCAATTGGATTCAAAAGTGAATCTAAGACAGCACTTATTTGGTCCATCGATCAGGATTTGAAGTTTAAAAAACTTCGCTAATGCTGGGCTATATCCTGGGCTATATGCTGGGCTTTGACTTAAGCATTAACCCGTTCATAGGTATTGAATGCAAAGCTTGGTGGGCCGGACTTCTGAATACTTTCTTTCAATTGAAATAGTTTTTTGTCAAATTCTGGAAAATAGGTATCACCGTCAACTTCCATATCAATCTCGGTCAAATAAATGCGATCGAGAACAGCCAACGACTCTTTGTAAATTTCGGCGCCACCATTGACAAAGACTTCACTGCCAAAACCAGGCCGATGCAAAGGGTGGTTGGGCGACAACATGGCTTCTGCCAACTCAAGGGCCTCCGCCATCGAACCAACAACGCGGTAATCACTTTCTGATAATTTCAAACGAGCTGGTGGGCAATAACCATTTTGCCTAGAAATAATAAGTTGAAACCGACCCGGAAGCGCGCCGGGCAAGGACTCTAAAGTTTTTCGGCCCGAAATCAAAATGCGGCCTTTTGTTTTCTCTCGATAAAATTTAAAATCCTCTGGAATGTGCCAAGGAAGTTTGTTGTTTGCTCCGATGACACGATTGCGTGACATCGCGACAATCGCTGACAGAATCATATGGCAACCGTGGCCTTAATTCCAGGGTGCGGATCATAGCCTTGGATTTCTATATCTTCGAACTTAAATTCGAAAATATTTTTTACATTTGGATTTAACTTCAACTGAGGCATCGGCCGGTGTTCCCGTGAAAGCTGAAGTTTTGCTTGCTCAATATGATTGAAATAAAGATGGGCGTCGCCAATGCTGTGAATAAAATCACCTGGCTGCAGCCCAGTCACCTGAGCGACCATGTGCACAAGCAACGAATAGCTAGCGATATTAAATGGCACTCCTAAAAAAACATCAGCACTGCGTTGGTACAACTGACAGGAAATTTTTCCGTTTGCCACATAGAACTGAAAAAAAGCATGGCACGGAGGCAAAGCCATGCGATCAATGTCTGCCGGATTGAAGGCAACGACTAACATCCGTCGCGAATCAGGATCCGTTTTAATCTGCTGAATAACTTTAGAAATTTGATCAATCTCACTACCGTCTGGGCATTGCCAAGCACGCCATTGCTTGCCATAAACGGGCCCAAGCTCGCCGTCCGCATCTGCCCACTCATTCCATATTGAAACCCCGTTGTCCTTCAAATATTTGACGTTGGTTTCACCTTTTAAAAACCATAAAAGCTCATGGATGATCGATCGCAAGTGCAATTTCTTGGTTGTCACCAACGGAAGACCCTGACTGAGATCAAAACGCATTTGGTATCCAAAAAGACTTAATGTTCCCGTCCCCGTTCGATCATCTTTGCGCGCGCCTTTTTCAAGAATCGTTTGCATCAATTGGTGGTAGGTTTCCATTGGCTCTCCTTTGGGTCCTCTTGGCGTCGATATTTTACACTCTAGCGGGTGCAGCTAGGCAGATGCAATTTTGAAACATGGCAGCAAAGAAAAGAGATTGAAACCTTCCCCTAACCAGAGGAAAACCCACGTGAGATCGCCCGCTAGTCTAAACTTAAGGGGTAACATGTCTATTGAAGTCCGCGACCCAGTTCATGGCACCATTGCGCTTGGCGATGGTGAAACCAATGTTGTTGACTCCCCTGAATTCCAAAGACTGAGGGCTATTAAGCAACTCGGTTTTGCGGACGTGAGCTTCCCAGGGGCCACTCATACGCGATTTCTTCATTCAGTCGGTGTTTGTCATTTGGCCGGGGTCGTTTTCGATCAAATATTTAAGAACTTTCCATTTTCAAGTCGCTCTGTGCGCAACCGCTTGCGCCAGGCCTTCCGACTGGCTGCCCTATTACATGATGTGGGTCACGGTCCGCTTTCCCATACAACCGAAGATGTAATGCCTCCGCTGCAGGCCCTTAAGGTGAAAGCTTATGAGCTTCGCCACAAATCACCACTTCAGGGGGAACTGAATGAACCCCATGAAATTCGCGCCTCGCACGAAGATTATACGATTAAATACATTACCGATTCACCGCTAACCCAAGTTCTAAAGGATTCCTTTCCTGACTTAAGCCCCATTCATGTTGCCTGTTTGATCGACAAAACTTTGATCAACCCTGATGACTTTTTTATTGAGCAAGGAATCGACTTTCGCCCGATCTTGAGCCAACTCGTTAGTTCAGAACTTGATGTTGATCGCATGGATTATTTAGAGCGCGATTCCTATTTCACCGGTACTAATTATGGCAGGATCGATATCAATTGGTTAACGACAAATTTGGCCTACCATCTTTTGGATGGAAAGTTCTATTTGGCCTTAAACCGTCGCGCACTGTATACCTTTGATGATTTTCTTATTTCCCGACATCATATACATTTGATGGTTTACTTCCATCACAAAGCACTAATCTTTGAAGAAATGCTAAATAAATACTTGATGTCTACGGATTCTAAATTCTTTCTGCCTTCCGATATTAATGAATACACTAAATATAATGACTTTATGCTTTACGAACATTTGGCGGCTTCAAATAATGAATGGGCCCAAAGAATCACCAAACGGCGCCCTTACAAGGTACTGGTCGAGCTGCACAACACGGAAGACAACTCACGACCTGAAAATATTCGACGGACCCTGGAAGAAAATGAAATTGACTGCATTGTCGCCTCTTCGAAAGCTAGGCTTTCAAAATATCACACAACTTCCCAAGAGGATCGAGCGCTTCAAATCTACGTCGTCGATCAGTACGACAAATGGGACAAACCTGCACCCATTGACCAGTCCACCGAAATTTTTCAACGCTACCAGGGTGCCCGAATTATCGATCGTATTTACGTCGCACCTGAATCCTACGGCAAAGCCGAAAAGATCTTGCTCGCAAAACGTATTTAAATTTCAATTTTTTACCGTATCAGTATATTTGAGGGCCCAGTTAGAGCCCGCCTATTCGCCTTTAAGCCAAGCGTAAGTGCTGGCCGTTGATTGCGTTTCCGGCAGCACTCAGCAGAAATAGAACCGTATTGGTTACACGATCTGGTTCGGTAATTTTAAACATTGGATCAAGGGCCTTCATTTTTTCCAGGGCATCTTTGATCGACGGGGAATCTGGAAAATGGCCTAGAAGATATTCTTCGGAAAGACCCAGCGACAGACAATTTACTGTAATATTAAACTCAGCAACCTGTTTTCCCAGAACTGCAGCAAATCCAACCAATCCTGAGCGCATTGCCGTTGCATAGGCGTCCATGGCGACACCCCGACTAAGGGAATCATTTAGAAGATACAATACCCGACCACGCTTGCGGCCCTTTAAATAGCTAAGAATAAACTGAGTTGCTGTTAAGCTCGTTTTTAAATTTTGCTGAAAATACTGATCCAAATTTACATCTTCGGCAGTCAAAGCAAACGGAGAGGGAAAATTTGACAGCATCGCATCCACATAAATATCCACACTGCCAAAGGTAGAGGCCGCCTTGCCTATGGCATCCTGCAAAGACATTCGGTTATTAAGGTCAGCGGCAACACAGATGGCCCGACCCAGTTTGTCGTTTGCTTCACGCATGTCATTTATATTATTGCAAAACTTCTGCGCCTTGTTGGCCTCATGATCGACAAAAACAACGTCAGCTCCGTTGGCTGTCAATCCCAGCATTAGATTCTGCACCGTCGTCGAAAAAGGGCCTAAAACAATAATCGTTCTTTCGCGCAGATTAAATTCCAAAAATGCCCCCTCAAAAAGATTTAAACTCGTTCAATGATAACTGCAATCCCCTGCCCGCCGCCGATACAAGCACTGCCCAAAGCGTATTTGCCTTTTCGTCGCTGTAATTCGTAAACAAGGTGGTTCATAATTCTAGTTCCCGAGGCACCCAGCGGATGGCCAATCGCGATTGCCCCACCATTCACATTGGTTTTCTCGGGATTTAATCCCAATTCTTTTTCGACTGCCAAATACTGAGCCGCAAAGGCCTCGTTGATTTCAACAAGATCCATTTGCTCCATTTTTAAGCCCGCTCTTTGCAAGGCCAATCGCGAAGCACCTGCGGGCCCGATGCCCATTATTTTGGGGTCACATCCAACTGACGCATACGCAACAATGCGCGCCAATGGCTTGCAGCCCAAGTCTTTAGCTTTCGTTTCACTCATCAACAGAGAAGCCGCGGCACCATCAACAATCCCTGAGGCCGTTGCGGCAGTAACTAAGCCATCTTTTTTGAAAATGGATTTTAGGCTTTTTAGTTTTTCCAGTGTCACTTCTGGTTTTGGATGTTCGTCTTTAATAAACTCAATGACGCCCTTTTTACTTTCAATCTTTACCGCAGTGAGCTCAATGTCGAAATCACCGCGATCAAAGGCCGCTTTACATCGGGATTGGGACTTTGCTGAATAGATATCCACATCATCGCGAGTTATTTTATACATTTCACCTAAGGTTTCAGCCGTCATTGCCATTGGCATTCCGGTAAACTTATCGGTCAATGAGGCAGTAAGAAAATCTTCGAATTCGAAATTTCCCATGCGCAAGCCAAAGCGGGCACCACGGACAAGGTAAGGAACCATGGACATTTGTTCAGAGCCCCCAGCCAAGACAACCGAGGCCTCTCCGTCACGAATCATTTGCACGGCATTAACCCAAGATTGAAAGCCACTGCCACAAAGACGATTCACCGTGAGGGCACCGACGTTTTGCGGAACCCCGGCCTTCAACCCAATATGTCGAGCCAAGTAAATAGCATCGACACCAGATTGCACAACATTGCCGAAAACAACATGATCAACTTTATCAGCAGCGACGCCAGCCTGTTCAAGGGTCGCCTTGGCTGCAATGACCCCCAGCTCGGTTGCTGAAATGTCTTTCAATGTACCGCCAAAAGACCCAAACGCTGTTCTTTTTCCTGAAATAAAAACTATGTTTTCCATGGATATTCCCCTGATATGTAGGGTAAGTTTCTTCCCGGAGGCAGGCAATGAACATTTTAGTCATCGGCCACGGCGGACGAGAACATGCCCTAATTCATGCATTTCGCAGATCTCCTTCGGTTAAGAATTTACACGCAATACCTGGCAATGACGGAATGAGGTCTGGCGAAAATCCGGCGGCCATGTGTCACAATCTAGATTGGAAAGACAGCAAGTCCTTGGTCGAGTTCTGCCGCAAGCAAGAAATCAGTTATGTTTTTATCGGCCCCGAAGATCCCTTGGTCGCAGGCTTGTGTGACAAGCTTCGTGAGGCAGGAATTCCAACGGTCGGCCCCAGTCAAGCCGCCGCCCATCTTGAGGCCTCGAAAATTTTTTCTAAAAACTTTATGCTGGAAGCAAAAATTCCGACCTCAGCCTTTGCTAAGGTCTCAAGTGTTCAGCAAACCATGCAGGCCTGCGAAAGTTTTGCGCCGCCATATGTTTTGAAAGCGGATGGTCTATGCGCTGGCAAAGGTGTTTTTATTTGCAAGACAAAGTTTGACTTAGAATCAGCAGCAAAAGATCTATTTGAAAATAAAATATTTGGTGATGCCGGCAGCAAAGCTATCCTTGAACAGTTCATTCCTGGATGGGAGCTCAGCTATCTGGTTGTCACCAATGGTTTACAGTTTGTGACCTTGCCCTTAAGCCAAGACCATAAAAGACTTTTGGAAAATGATGCGGGTCCAAACACCGGGGGAATGGGCACGATTGCTCCAATCGAGATCGATCTTGATTTGCATGAAAGAATTAAAAAGACAATTGTCGGACCCACCTTAGAACTTCTTAAGAAAAAAGAATTTTTGTATTATGGCGTCTTATATTTCGGCCTTATGATAACTGACCAGGGCCCGCAATTGCTAGAGTACAATTGTCGCTTTGGCGATCCTGAAACTCAGGTCATTTTGCCACTGTTAGACCAAGACATTGCAAAGTTTTTTCAGCAAGTGGCAATGGGTGAAATTCCAAACCTGAAAATTAAAAATTCAGCCGCCGCCTGCGTGATCTTAGCAAGCCCTGGATATCCTATGAATCCGCAAAAAGAATTGCTGATCGAGGGCAATCCAACAGCCTGCACTGATTCCTCCTATTTCATTCACGCCGGCGCAAAATTTCAGGATGGGACTTGGAAAACAGCCGGTGGGCGAGTTCTTTGCGCCATTGGAATTGGGCAGACCCATAGTTCAGCATTGGCTCAAGCCTATAGTCAGGCAAAAATGGTCCGCTGGCCGGGTCTACAAATGCGAATGGATATAGGTAAAAAGACTTTTGTAAATCGGGGTTAGAAACTCCAGCGCATATCCATTGAGCTTAAACGCTGCTCGGGATTGATTTTATGATTTAAAACCATTTGCTTATTTTCGCCAATGTTTTCAAAAATCTCAAAACCCATTAAGCTTTCTTTGGATTTGTACTCGACAGCCAAGTTTGCATATCCAGTGTATTGAATCCGTGCGATAGATTGAAACGCCTGAAGATTAAAATTCAATTTATGTTGGACCGAGCCCTTTTCGCCAAGGCTGACCTCTTGATTCACGGACTCTTGGATCTGCGTTGCCACTCGGCCCAATGTTGATTGCCGAATATCGGGTGAGTTAAAAAAAGAAGTAACTCCACGATCGACAACACGGGAAAGAACCTGCTGTCCATCATCCGTGGCTGGCATATCTAAGGGAACGACTTGATTCATATCAAACTTTTTTTCTTCGGCTTTTACCTTATTAAAGGTTGCGATCAAATAAGGTGACAGTGGCTGGCCATCTTCACCATAAAATATAGGCGAAGGTGCGGTGATCGCGAGAATAGCGTGATTGATTGCCGTGGGCCCTCGGCTGGCAACAGTGCTTGCTGGAAGCCCAAGCCAAGAGGCCAGCGTAAATGCCAGCGCCAATACGAGTGTAACTGCGAACGTCAATCCTAATGAGGCCTCTGACAGAATGGCTCTGGTTTCCATTTTTGTTTTGGTCTCGATGCTGTTCTTGATAGCGGCGTTAGACCTGGGACTAAAACCAGTGCTGAAACCGAGCTTGAAAATTTTGCCTGTCTGAATTTGCGACATTTTCCGTCCCTCTTTCATGAGTTTAACATTCAAAAGGCAGGCCAACCCAGTGCCCAGCTCAGTCCGTCGGCGTCGATAACTTACTGAAATAAGACAGAAAATGGGTAGCGACTGTCAAAAGTATCGTCATGGTTCTGTTTTTGCTCATTAGAAGTTCGGAATACTGTTTGGAAAACTAGGAGGATCAATGGGATGGCGCTCTGGCATCAAAATGGCAATTACGGTGTGTCTCTTTTTGAGTCACGCATCGCTGGTCAACGCCCAGGTGGGAACGATCATCATAATTGACCAGGACACAGATCCAACCACCGGAATTAGCATCGACCCAGGTACTGGAGAACCAATATTTGGAACTGACCCAGATCCTGGAAATGAATTTGGTGGCGGCAGTGGCGGCAGCAGCGGTGGAAGTAGTGGCAGCAGTGGCGGTGGCTATACCTACGGTGGTGGTGGCAGTTACGGAGGCGGCACACAACCAGCAATGACTGCGGTAAATCCTTCAATGATTCCTGATATCAAATGTTCTTTAATTGATGACCATCCCTATCGCGATTTGGCTGAGGCTGTTAATAATCTGTTCAATGCGGTTAATCCACAAGATGTTTGCAAAACTGATCCTGCAGCAGCCCCGATCTTTGCAAACTCGGATTCTATCCGGCTTGCGAAAGACAATGTTCTCGCACAGTGGGCAACGTTGAATGGATCTGGAGACCCAGCAATGGCAAAGCCCTTTGATTCAGCGACATTCGGTACTAGCTTACAATCCATCGTCGAAGGAATACAAGCGATCGGCAGCACAGTGCAAACAGGTCTGAGTCCAAAATGTGCAACAGCGCTGTCAAAATTAGACATAATCGGTAAAGTCGGTGATATCGCCAGCGCAATTGCCCCCTATGCTTTGCTTGGCGCTGCAACTCATCCCGGTCTTGCTAAAATTGTTCTTGGCGCCGTTGGTACGGGCACAGTTGCCAAAGTAATGAACTCGGTTGGCAGCAAAGCGACAATGGATATGTCGACTCAAATAAATCGCAGAGCACTGATGCAAAATATTTGTGAGTTCTTCAAAATTCATCGGAAACTGGAATTTTTAAATCTAGTAAAAGCAACCAGCATCGATGCTGTCTTAAGAGATATCCAAAATGATAAAGAGATAAAAAGAAGCCAGCTGAGAGATCGACTGACTCAGGGTGGTGGCAATCAAAAAATGCTAAATTTAGCAACATTCAGAGATCGAACAAAAGCGAAAATTAAATTGATTGATGAGCAGTACCGAAACGATTCAAAACGATACGCAGAAACCAACTTCGCAAAAGAGGCCGAAGGTGCAGAAAAATGCTCTATTGTTAAAGCCTTATTGACAGATACATCCGAAAAATCTTTGACAAAATCAGTGCGAAAAAATATCGAAACAGCTCTAAATGTAGTCGAAATTCAATCCAAAAAAATCGCAAAATCAAAAGATAAAGAAGGAAAAGATATTGTTGATACGGAATTTGCCCCGGATGGGGTTGCGCAAACTTTATTGGATTCGGAAAAAGATCTGCAAATTCAGTTTGTGAAAGTAAAGGATACTCCGTCCGAATGCGCGGCCACGGCCAAAGCCTACATGAATAATCTGGCAAGGCTATTAAGCAGAACATACACAACAATTTTAGTGGCCCGAGAAAGACTAAAAATAATTTCGCAAGCCGATAAAGCATTTTCTATGTTTTCAATCGATGAAGATCGAATTGAAAAAGAAGGCGAATACAAATCAAAATTAGCAAGAATTCTTACCGACATGAAACAAACTGGTTCATTTATCGATGCGTCTGAAATCGAAATTCAAATGAATCTTTTGCGAACTTCCCTTTTTGAAGTCAGCAGTGGAAATTTCTATTCCAACGCAAAATCACCGGCGATGGCTTGGCTGATTGAAATTAACAACCATTATCAACGCACTATTGGCAACTTTAACGGTAATCTGGCCATGCTAAGAAGTCGCCTATTTCATCAAAAGACGGAAACCGGAAAAAGCCAAAAGCCACTGCAAGGACTAGCTCAGGGCTCAACAGCCGGGTTTGGTCTTTTGTTCGACAAGGCCGTTCGAGGAGCAAAGAACAGTTTTGTTAGATGGTGGAAAAATGATAACCTTCAGACCAAGTCGGAAAGCGATCTGCAAAGTGTTCAGTCGCTAGAGTATGTGACAGCCGCGAACTATCCAAAGGCGACCCAGAGCCATGCCTATATGTGCGACAATTTGAAGGCGATCACGGTTGACTGGACTGCAGCGATGGACCACTGGGCAACGCAAAAACTTTTCTGTGAAACTATTCACGAAATTAAAAAATCGGGAATAGGGCAGGATATTACCGACCACTGCTTTGGGCAAAAGGATGAAGACCAAAAATATTGGATTAAAATTCCTCTGCTAGAACAAACCCGCCTAGGTTGGATTCAAGGGAACGCTAAAAAAGATGCACTATTGGTTCGCTCCAAACTGGCGGAGTTACAATGCCCCAATGACGATCCATCGCTGCAACAACCCCAGCCTAAGAAAGATGGGGAAAATGGCGGTAGCAATGACGGGAACTCTGGTAGCAGCGCTATTAGCGCTACGAATGCCCCGCCTGCAGTTACTATTGAACCGAAACTGGATATTTTTGACTAGGTTCTCTTTGGAATTTTTTTGGGATTTTATTTTGCTAGTCGTCAAGAATGTAAAGTGAAGGGTCACGAGGAACACCGTTGACCCTGACTTCGTAATGCAAATGTGGACCCGTGGATCGACCGGTATTTCCGATAGATGAAATCACATCCCACCTTGAAATTTTTTGGCCCAGCTGCACGTAGATTTGAGCATTGTGGCCAAATCGCGTGGTCACACCATAGCCGTGGTCGATGGTGATTATCTTTCCGTAGCCCTCATCGTAACCAGCAAAAGTAACAACTCCATCAGCTGTAGCATAGACTGGAGATCCCGGTGCGGCTGCGATATCAAGACCTGCATGCAAAGCGGGCTTACCCGTAAACGGTGAAACCCGATATCCAAATCGGGAAGTAAACCATCCTTTTGCAGGCCGAATATTTGGCGTTGAACTTAGTAAACTTTGTCTTTCTGACAAAGTTTCCCATAGGTCTAAAACACTTTGTTCACGAAGCTGAGATTCTTTAATACTTTTTTCAATGCGAACGACAAGAGTCACATAATCTTTTCGACCACTGGCTGCTAACTCACCTTTGCTGTCGTTCAATACCGGTTGCTGACTAAAAGCCTCATCTTGCTTTTCGATTTCACCCACGCTGCCGCGTTGCTCCATCGGTTGGTCAAGCTCTTCGACAGCTTGATTGCCGGCTTGGCCTGCACCCATTGCCAACTTCATTGAACGATCTTCGCCATCCACATTGGTAATTAACTTTAGCTTGGTCGCAAAAGTTTTAACTCGCTCAAGACTGGTCTCGAGTGCTGAAACTTTTCCTTCGACGACCTGGAATTGCTTAATCATCTGAGCATTTTCGGCTTTCAATTTCTTGTTCTCTGCTGTTTGTGCCAACAAACCAAAGTAGTCGACAAAAGCTGCACTCAAGGCAACGATGAGGACCACTGTCAGCAAAACAATACCCTTTGCCCAACCCGCAGGCAGAACAAGCTTGCGCGTGCGACCCGCCTCATTTGTGACTATAAATAGGGTTATTTTTTTGCTCTCCATCAGAGGCATTTTCCTTTAGCGAATTATTGAGCTTCATCAGTCGTTCATCGATATAAAAACGACCCTCTACTTTTGTCTAGCTTAATCTCAGACGACCCGCAAGAAAAGGACAGTAACGTTATCATCTCCACCGGCTTGAAGAGCAGATTCGATACACTTTGAAACGATTTCGTCGCCCGATGTATGCGAGTTCAATATTTCACATATTTTTGCATCATCAACTAAGCCAGAAAGTCCGTCCGAGCAGACTAAAAAACAATCCCCCGGTTGCAAAGATCTTTCGAGAACATCGACGATGACATCCCTCTCG
The DNA here is from genome assembly GCA_943330705.2 of Streptomyces griseus. Taxonomy (GTDB): domain Bacteria; phylum Bdellovibrionota; class Bdellovibrionia; order Bdellovibrionales; family Bdellovibrionaceae; genus CALQIT02. The sequence continues at coordinate 9,593 of CALQIT020000039.1, read as the reverse complement.
TAACCAACACTTCGAGTGATGACATTGCGACTGCCAAAGTTTTTAATTTGATCTTCACGAAGCACACCAGAGCGCAGCTGCTCATTGATCAACGAGTGATCTTCTGTCACTTGCCACAGATAGGGCTTGCGAAAAAGATAGCAGCGCGAATCACCAACATTACCAATATATGCACTTAAGCCCCGGCAGTAAATGCAGACCATGGTCGTGCCCATCCCCTGCAGCTCAGGGGATTCATGGGCTGCTCGATCATAAATGCGATGACTGGCCTCTTCGTATGATTTTCCAACAAGTTCGCGAACCGAAGTGAATGAACTGTGTTTCTGTTGGACGAATTCATCGACGGCTTTTACTGCCATACTAGAGGCCACCTCTCCGCCAGAGTGTCCTCCCATGCCGTCCGCCACTACATACAGACCTAGGTCCGTGTTCATCAAATAGGAATCCTGATTTGATTCACGACGAAGTCCTTTATCGGTCTTACACCAAGCCTCGATTTTCATAACTTCATTCTAAGAAAGCCAAATCCCAACGCCAAACTAAAAGAATAAAAACTTGTACTCCTGGACCCCTTCACCCCTTAGGAACTCTTGGCATTCGCCGATAGGATAACGAGGGCAGTGATGTTCGAAAAACGAGTCAACAAAAGCCTAGGCTTCTCAATCCTTCTGCATATTTTGCTGTTGGTTGTGACTCTTTACGCACCGGTGGTCCACAATCCACAGAAGATAAATACTGTTGAAGTTGAATTTAAAGACGCAACTCCTGCACCCTTACCAAAGGTTGCCAAAGAAGATCTGAAGCAGGTTGTGGATCAAGATGACACGGCCGTAAACGATGAAATCGACACTAAGGCAAAATATTTAAGCAAACACAATCAAGCCGTTAAAAAACAAACGATTAGCAAAAACCACGGTGAATTTGTTAATGCTAGCGGTGACAATCCACAGCAGGGCAGCAGTGTAAAACAGAAACTGACGCTCAATCGAATGCTACCAAAAATGGATTTTGCAAAGGCCGTGCAAGACAAAGCCAATCAAGAACAAGAATTTGATAAATTGGCCCTGCAAAAGGCAATCAATAATGAGCCCCGCCAAGCGATCGACCGGCCAAGCCCCACTAAACCAGGCGGAAACCAGGCCAGTCAAAGCTTAGACTATATAAAGGATCTCGATCCCGGAATGGAAACCCTACTCAGCACTCGTGAGTTTGTTTATTATACTTTCTACTCGCGCATCCGCACCCAGCTCAACCAATACTGGGGTCCAAAAGTTCGAGAAAAGCTAACAGAAATGTTTAAGCAAGGGCGAAATATAGCCTCTAGCGACGATAAAATTTCAAAACTGCTAATCACTTTGAATCCGAAGGGTCTGATTTTGCGAATTCAGATCATTGGCAACTCTGGGTACCGTGAGCTTGACGAAGCTGCCGTAGAGGCATTCAAGGCCGCGGCCCCATTTCCGAATCCACCCTCTGGTATTGTCGACCAGGACGGTACTATCAAAATTCGATGGGATTTTATTCTTGAGGCCTAGGTCCACTGTCGGCCGTCAGGTTTGCCACGATAAACGCGCTGCTTCTATTGCAAGGTCTTGTAGTCAGTGTTAGGTTTCTTCGGTTTTTCATTCGTGCATTTTTGGGAGGATTTTTGAAACCATCTCTATTGAAAATTTCTGATAAAGAAAAAGCAACTCTGAATAGCATTGCCAATCGCGCGCATTACCTAGCAACACAAATGATTTATCAGGCCAATCACCGCACTGATAAAGAAAAAGGTGATCCTAAAGTTGGCGGCCATGTTGCCGCTTCGGCCAGTGCCTTGCATATTATGGGGGCCCTTCACTTGGTGGTAAAGACAGGTTTTGATCACGTCGCTAATAAACCCCATGCCTCACCGACTGATCACTCCTACAATTATCTTTTAAATCTATTTTTGAATCCAGATTTGACCCATCTGACCCGCGAACAAATGGATATCGCGATGATGGGGCTGCGGCATTTTTCCCAAAACGGCGAACACGTTTTTCAATCTTATCACTCTGCCTATGATTGCGATCACCATAATTTCTTTCCCTCTGGTACAGTCGGCATTCCGCCCGTTCAGGCAGGCTATCTAGCTTTGGCCTACCGCTATGCAACTGAGCATAACTTTGAAGCCCCAGAAGCCCACTTTTGGGCACTGTCTGGCGACTCTGAATTTCGCGAAGGTTCGATGTACGAAGCAGTTCCTGATTTTGCCGAACGTGAAATTGGTAATCTTACTTGGATTGTCGACTACAACCGCCAAAGTTTGGACGGCCATCGCATTACCAATAAGCAAATCATGAAAGGGACTGATGCGACTCGGATCGAGCGAACGATGACAGCAAATGGTTGGGATGTCATTCAAGTGATGCACGGTTCAAAGCGCCAAGAGCTATTCAAGCGTCCCGGTGGCGAGGCCTTTAAAAAGTTTTTAGAAAGTGATCTCGAGGATTACGAGCTACAAGCCTTATTATTGGTCCATGACATGAAATCCTTGAAAAAGGGTATGGCTAAAGAACACCCTCAACTTAAAAAATTCTTAGATGCGATTAGCGAAGAAGAACTCTTCATGGCCCTTCGTGATTTCGGTGGCCACGACATTATTGCCCTAGCCGAAGCAATGCTTGAAAGCAAAAAGGACAAACGCAAACCAACCTTAATTGTAGCACACACCATAAAAGGATGGGGTCTTGGCATGGCCGCTGCTGCTGGTAATCATTCCGCACTGCTTAATGACCAAGAACTTGAAGGTCTTCGCCAAGCCCAAGGAATCAGTAATGGTAAATTATTTGAAGGCTTTTCTGAAAAATCTGAAGAGGGCAAATTTCTTAAAAAACGCGGCGATCAACTACTTTCAGAAATAAAAGTGCAAAACAGTTTGAAAGAAAAGAACAAGAAATTTTTTACCCAAGCCTTTCAACAATTTGGCGAAATGCCCGGAAGTTTAGACGTTAATATCAAAATGGCAAGTTACCCTCACACCCAATGGATGCTTGGCCAGTTGACTGCAAAACTCACGCGAATTGCGAATACTCCTTTGCATGAAAAAGGTCTTAGCCAAGGACAAAAAGCCCTGATCCCTTCCGAGCTACCATGGAAACAGGCTGCCGAACTTTTGGTTTCCATGGCCCCTGATGTTGGAACGTCAACTAATCTTAATCCCGCCATGGACGGAAAAATTTTTGGCGCTCCTGTTGTCCCTGATTTCGAGCAAGCCTTGGATGTAAAAGATAGTAAGTTGCCAGATCTAGTTCCGGGTGAAGAAACATCAGATCGCTTTCTACGTTTTGAAATTGCCGAGGGCAATGTGATGTCCTGCATGGGTTCTTTTGGTCGATTACGCGATACCTTGGGAATTCCAGTGCTGCCGCTGATGACGGTTTACGACTTTTTTATTAAACGAGCGCTGGATCAGTATTTTTATAATCTCTATTGGAAATCCAGCTTTATTTTAGTTGGAACTCCGGCCGGAGTCACTCTGTCGCCCGAGGGCGCTCAGCATGGATGGAAATCTGATTTTCAAATTCCAAACCAAATCACTTGGGAGCCCTTTTTCTGTGCCGAGCTTGATTGGATTCTTTGTGAATCAATTCGCCGTCACATGCTCAACGACAATGAAGGCCGCTCGGGCGTACTCATCCGTGGTGTCACGCGCGGAATTGAACAAAAAGATATGATGACTCACCTCCGACGGCAGGCACGCTTTAAGTCGACACCAGCGATTCTTTGCCGATCCGAATATCCGTTAGACGGCGCTAGCGATGAACAGCAAATCGCACCCGTTTCTGACGAACAGATTCTTGTACAAATCCGCGAAGAAGTTTTAAAAGGTGCCTATTACCTGCTGGATTACCGGGGTTACGCTGGCTATGAGCCCGGTGACAACGTAGTGAATATTTTTGCTATGGGATCTTTGAATACAGAAGCCCTCAAGGCCTCTGAAACCCTACTCAGCAAAGGGATTTATGCCAACGTGATTGTCGTTACTTCGCCTGATCTTCTGTGCGGAATTCATGGCCACGAAAATAATTATGACTACTTAAAAAATAACCTTGGTATTAATGGCAATCTTCACGTTCACCCCACTGAAAATTTGAATGGCACCGAATTTGTCACAGTAGCGGGGCGAAGGGTGCCAATTGTATCCGTGCATGATGGCGAAGCGGGTCTGCTGGATAACTTAGGTTCAATTGTTGGCGTTCGCCACGAGGCCTTAGCCGTTCGTCACCACTCGAAGTGTGGGCGACCAAAAGATATCTACCAGTATCACAACATTGACTGGCAATCCGTCATCGAAGCCTGTGGCAAAGTCCTATCTGAAACGGCACTTGAGGAAGTTAAGGTCAGCCAATCTGTTTTGGGCGAATCCCAGCTCACTCAATCAAGCCCCGCAAAGTGGACTGACCTGTGGCCAACCCGGCCACAGAATCGACATTGAAGCTGGCCGAATAATTAGTTTTTGCAGTTTACGACAGAGCTGCAAAGTTTAATTTTGCTGTTCTTTGATTTGGATTTGGCTTGGCTGTTCTTTGGTTTGGCTATCTTTTGGCTTGGCTATTTCCCAGACTGAACCTTCCAGTGGGCAAAATAGATTCCTTTTTGCTCGAGCAAAGATGAATGATTTCCGGATTCGACAATGCGGCCCGACTGAAGCACAAAAATTTGGTCGACGTTTTGAATTGTCGACAAACGATGGGCGACGACAAACGAAGTTCTGCCCTTCATCGCCTGCTCAAGACCTTTTTGCACTTCAAGCTCGCTGGCAGAGTCCAAAGCACTTGTGGCCTCATCCAAAATTAAAATGGAAGTGTCTTTAAAAATCGCGCGAGCAATGCTAATTCTCTGTTTTTCGCCACCCGAAAGAAGACCTCCTCGTTCACCAACGTTGGTCTGCAACCCTTCTGATAAACGGCTAATAAATGGCACAGCGTTTGCGGTTTCAACGGCCCATTGAATTCTCAACTTAGAATTGGCGTAATTTCCTGACCAAATATTGTTTTCAATACTGTCGCGAAACAGAAAAACATCTTGGCTGACCAGCGCAATATTCTTGCGCAGGTCTGATAGTTGAATATTTTTTGTCGAGACTCCGTCGACCAATATTTCGCCGCTGGCGGGATCAAAAAATCTTTCTAACAGATTTAAAATAGTCGATTTCCCGCTTCCACTTTCACCAATAAAGGCGACCCGACTGCCACGGGAAACTCTAAATGAAACCCGATCAAGGACTTGTCGATCTCCGTAGAAAAAACTGACTTCGCGAAATTCAATTTCTTTCCAATCCACTGGAAACGGTAGTGGCTGGGCGATTTCTGGTACAATTCGCTGGTCTTCCAAGATGGCATAAACCCGTTGCGCCGAAACCTTAAGCTCTTGAATTCGGACATAATTTTCCTGTACCTTTTTAATCGGCGCACTTAAAAGCAGGACACTGGTTATGTAGGACATCACTGTCCCGACAGTTGAAAGCCCTGCTGCAACCTGGTGCGTTTCGTAAGCGATAATCGATAGAATCACGATCGTAGCAATGAATTCGGTCACAGGTCCGGTCAATTCAATTCTTGAATGGACCTTTTTCCTCACCCTTAAATATTCATTAGCTTGATCATTTAATTTTTGATCCATCTCTTTCTCAAGATTAAAAGATTGAATGATACGAACCCCATCCAAGGCCTCTTTAATTGTGGAGGTCATAATCTCAATCTGCTTTTGTCCCAAGGGAACGTACTTTTTTAAACTCTTGGAAATTGATTTTAGAAACAATGCCAATAACGGGGTGATTACAAAAATCATTAAGGTCAGTTTCCAATCAAGAATAAATAGATTGATCAGGACGGCCACCAATTGAACCGGATGCAAAAACACATCGGCAACCATCCGAAGGCCAGTCTGGACCATGCTGGCGTCGGCCAAAATTCGACTGAGCATTCCGCCGGTCCCGGTATCGAAGGAATTGTGAAAACCTAAATTCAATCTTAAAAAATGTGAAAGTAATTTCTGCCGGTATTGCTGGCCCACACATTCGGCAACATAGTTCATTTTATAAATATGAATATAGCGGCTGAAATTCGCCAGCAAACTAAGTCCCAAGCCGATCAAACAAACAGTTTGAATATTCTGAACTTCACCCTTTGCCAACGCATCAACAATCGATCTCATTAACAAACCCAATTGGCCCACAGCAAGTCCGTTAAGCACTCCAAAAATGGCAATGATCGGCAGGTGCTTTTTGAAAGGCTTAAGCTCCTGGATTATTTTCTTAAACTCTGGTGATAACATGGACCTGATATTATACATTTTGTCAGACAATAGCTAAGAAATAAAGGTTCTCAATAAACGATCCATTTTCTGATGCATTTTTTAGGCATTTTTGCTTATGATAGCATTCATGAAAATCGATTTAAGTGACAAAGTCGCAATTGTAACTGGGGCTAGTGGACAACTTGGACGGGTCATAGCTAGGACTTTGGCCGACTGTGGCGCAGCCGTCGCCATCCACTACCACCAAAACGAAGCCAAGGCCCTTGAACTTTGCAAAGAAATCCAAGCGAAAAATCCGCAATCCAAGAATTTACAATGCATGGTCGTTCAGGCCGACGTTACCGATCTCGATTCTATTCTGCGCATGAAAGACAAAGTGCTGCAAACTCTTGGCGCACCTCAGATCGTCGTCAACAATGCTGTTATTCAGTATGGCCCTTGGAAAGAAGTCCTCGATGAGGATCCCGCTGTCTATGAACATCAGTTCCGATCTTGCGTGTTACAGAATGTCTTTATGGCCAAGGCGTTTGCACCTGCGATGATTAAAAAAGAGTATGGACGAATTATTGCCATAAATACAGAATGTGCCATGCAGAATTTTCCGACACAGTCTGGGTATGTGGCGGGAAAAAGGGGTATGGATGGAGTTTTGCGGGTCCTTGCTAAAGAAATCGGCAAGCATCAGATTACGGTAAATCAGGTTGCCCCTGGCTGGATCGAAACCGAAAAAGAGCGCAAAAAACTTTTCAAAAAAACAGAGCCCTACTGCCAAACTGTTCCCTTGCGACGTCGGGGCACAGAGCAAGAGGTCGCCAATCTCGTGGCTTTTCTGGCCTCTGATCTATCAAGCTTTATTACCGGCTGTTATATTCCGGTCAGCGGTGGCAACGTGATGCCAACTATCTAGATATTCTTCTTGCAGCTTTAAAGTTACAGCCTTTGCTTCAAACAACTTTAGCGCTCTTGCTTTTGCTAATTCGCCCATCTGCAACCGCAAATCAGTTTCTCGTAATAGAAGATCAATTTTGACGGCGTGATCATCAAAATCATCTTCCCCAACAACAAACCCGCAAGGACTGGATCCTGCAATATTTTAAAGCTCGGCTTGAGCGTTGTCCTTAAAGCTTCGGTGGCTTACCACTGGCTTTCCATGAATCATGGAATCAGCAATGCTCATACCAAAGGTCTCGCCCTCGCGACGATAATGAAGCAGAACATCAAGGGTATTGTAAAAATTCGACATTGCATCTTCATCGGTTGTTGCTGGCAGGCAAATAATCCGATTATCTTTCTTAGCTTCATTTTCTAAAACCCCAGCCCCGCCCAAAACCAAAAGCCGACATGGCGTTTTGATTTTCTTAAATATTTGAAAAACTTCCTCTGCATTGTCTAAACCAGGTCTGCTAATTCGTCCGACGACCAATTCAGAAGCTGAAATTCCATAGCGTTCTCTAACGTTTCGTGGGTGGCTTGGTGGTAAAATTGGCAAGTAAAGACAGCGTCCCTTTTCCAATAGCCACGAATTTTGCGACCTCAGCCAATCGGTAATGATAAAGAACTTATTGATTCGTTGCACATAGCTGGGGATTGAGGACTTTCCGAAAATGCTGGTCTCGACAATGACTATCGAAGTTGGCAAGTTCTGAACCTGACCCGTAAACCAGTCCTCCTGTTCGCCCCGAGAAAAGTGAATAATGTCCGGACTGACTTCAGAAACAGTTTTTACAAATTCAGACCATCCGCCAAAGAATACCTTGTCTAAACCAATACTATCGACAAAGGCCTGTTTACGGACTTCATTCGAAACGTATCTTTCGACAAACCGATCCTTTGCCTTTTTCGAAAAAAAACTTTCTAACCAATGGCGAAAGTACTTAAACCCTCGAGGCTCCCTTTTAAAAACAAATGGACCTCAAACTGACTGCGATCAAGATAGCGACAAAAAGACAAAATCGCTCGAGTTGTTCCGCTATAGGTCAGTTCATTCAGCTGAAACAGAACTCGAATCTTTTTAGAACCAGCACTTACAGAAGAACTCATCGCGACCTCATTCAGGCAATTCAAGCCCCAACGACGAGCGCAGGGGCAATTCAAGCCCCAGCGATGAGCGCAAGGTCTTTAGCAAATAGTTGCAGCGAGCTTCAGTGGAATGACTTTCTTTGGCTTTCAAAAATCCCGCATTAGCAATTTTTTCTCTAGCCGCAGTATCCTTTAGATAATATTCACAAAGCTCGATAAGATCAGAAAGATCGTCTTTGCAATAGATCAGCTCTTTTCCCGCAATAAACTCATCAGGTATGACGATATTTGGTTTTTGCGAAATCAAAAACGTGGAAAGGCCAAAGACCTCCCAATAGCGCAAAGTGTCCCAGCCGACGCCACGAAAGTTAAGGACAACTTTGCATCTTTTTAGCTCTTCCAGATAGAACTTACCTTTGCGGGCATATTTTTTAAATTGCTGATTGCGAATCGTCAGATTTTCTCGGCAATCAAATTCATTCTCAAGCATTGCCAATGCTTTTGTACGAATCGGATCTGACTCTACCGCCCAAAAGCTAACGTCATACTTATATTCATCTTTCAAATCTGGCATCTGATCAAAACGAATTGAAAATGGCAATGCGGCAACATTCTTTGCATATTTTTGGTCGCAAAGCATTTCCCGTTTGAAAATAAAATCGAATGAACGGGCTTTCTTAAGACTGTCCAGAAGATCCCCGCAGTTCAGACGCAAAAGATCGCCACCTATTGCTGAAAAATCCCCACCATCAATGAAGACAACAGGGGTTGATGCCGGAATATTTTTAGAAATTTTCAAATAAAGCGCTATACAATCCGGCTTTGCAGCCGCTACGAAAACGCAGGATATTTCTGACCAATCAGGGGAGCGGAATATCTGCTGTTTTATTTTTTTATAATTTGAAAGATCAAAGCCAAGGCCGGCGTATCCTAAATTTCTTGGATACATTTTTCTTGGAATATGAAACTTAGAATTCCAATGAAAATCTATGACGTTGGATTGCCCTAAGACTTGGCACAAACCGAAATAGGTTAGGTCTTGCAAGTAGTCGGATTCCTTAGTGGCTATATAAAGAACCTTTTTACTGGCCTTAATCACTTAAGTTGACCCTAACTTCTGTTCTTTGAGCCACGCCAAAGTCGCAACTAAACCATCCTTTAGCAAAACTTCGGACCGCCAATCAGGAAGCAGAATTTTTGCCTTTTTCAGATCAGGACAGCGTTGCTGGGGATCATCAGCGGGTAATTTGTGAAAATTTAATTTTAAATTCTTTTCCACGAACATCAAT
>CALQIT020000038.1 GCA_943330705.2 Streptomyces griseus | reverse complement strand
CTGCGCCAGCAGCGGAAGTCCCGATAGCGGCTGCGCCAGCAGCGGAAGTCCCGATAGCGGCTGCGCCAGCAGCGGAAGTCCCAGATGCAGATATAAACTTGGGTGAAATGGATATGGATAAGATGTTGGCGGAAGCCAGCACGATTGATACAACTGGCCAGGAAGTCTCTATGGAGCAATCTTTGGGTATCGGTCTGGACGAAAATAAGCTTTTGCAAGAAGCGACTCAGATGGACGGGGCCCCTGGAGAAGATAAAAAACTGATGGATGATTTTGAAGATTTTATGAAGAAGGGTGGTAAATCATGAAGATTTTGCTGTGGCTGTTGATCTTTTTAATTTCCAGTCAAGTGCTTAACTTTATGATTCCGTCTATGGCTTTGGCGAAAGCAAAAACAGCGACAGTGGACTCAACTCCCCTTGATATTCTGGCAATGCCTGAAGACGCTCGGCTTGTCATCGCCATGTCTAAAAAGAATGAACTTGCCCAGCCGTTGCGTGAAATTGCATTTTCAGAAAAGTATAAAATGGCAGATCGCTGGAAGGCTTTGACCTTATTGACCCATATCGACCGTGAAAAAGCCTTTCCTCTGTTAGAAAAAGCACTGGTATCCAAAGAATGGTATATGCGTAACGCTGGACTTGTGGGAATTGAGCATCTGAACCCGTTGGAAGCAAAAAAAGCAGCAAGAAAACTATTAAAAGACAAAGCGCTGGTTGTTCGTTCAGCTGCAATTCAAGTGCTGGCAAAGGATTTTGTTACCAGTGATCGTGGCCTGTTGTGGGAGCAGTTGTACGACAAAAAGAACTTTCGCAAGGGACAAAGTCTGTGGATTCGTTCGCAGGTATTGGCTGTCCTTGCCCTCGAGCCTGGCTCATTGGAGCTACCGCTTTTTTTACAATATGTGAATGAAAAAGACCAATCCGTTCAAACTGCTTCGGTCGTTGCTTTGGAGCGAATTACAAAAAAGAAAATGAGTGTTGATGCTTGGCAGAAGTTCGCAGTTGAATAGACAAATTAAAGTTGCCCTTTGGTCTGAGCTTTTTTAATGGCCTCATCGATAATAAGTTCGCGGTCCATGCGATAGAGAATGGCTCTTTCTTCCAGTCCGTCGCTGACTAAAGCTTCTGGTTCTGAGAAAAAATCCCGGGTTCTTGCCAAATTTTTATTAACTGTGACACGAACGCCATCTCTGCCGTCGACTTTGCCTTTGACCAACGTCATGACAATTTTGTATTGCGCACCTGTTGAGGTCGGAGCTTCTTGATGGGGAGGGAGAAAGCCATCGACCAATTTAACATTTTCGGTTTCCATATTTCCGTTATCCATATTGTTAACGGCAATAGGATAACGCAGGGACAATTGAGCTGCACGCCAAACCAAATCGTAGGAATAATAGAAAACTTTTTGATTGGAGGCCTTGGCAATGGTTTTGCTGCCGCGATCTGAAATTCGCGGACTACTTACGCATCCCAAAAGACCTCCGCTAACGGCCGAGGTCAAAATAAATTTAGCAATGGTTCTATTGAAAATCAACTTGGCTATGCGTTGCATGTGTAGCTGAGTCTAACATTGGCGCACCGACGTGAGAAGCTCTCATTTCTGGACCACCAACCAAAGTGACTTCCCAGCGCTTATTGCCTGCCGGTGCGGGTTCGTTCGGCCATTGGGGAATTGTGAAGTCGGGAACCCAGTCTGGACCATAGACCTCCCAAAGACGATCTAGTTTTTCTAGCTCGACGCCGCCCACTTTTTCTTTCGTAACCGTTGAAAATACGGCGAAAGTAGCACGATTTTTTAAATCAGCAATCGGTGCAACAGTCGCGATTTGAACAGTACCAGATCCAATGACTTTGGGGGTAGAAAGCAGGCTCAATAGTTCGGGCCTGATGCCTCGGGTGAAGGGAATCAAAAATGCCGAGATCTGCCCATTCGAAGAATCCTTTTTCGTTAGAGCATTAATTAACCAAGGAGTTGATCCTGCAGCCGTCACAAGTTTGGCCGCCGATTTCGCGGGAACGTTTTTCAGATCAGTGGGTAAGAGCTCGCCGTCGAACTCAGACAAGGCAAGTGCCAAAAGAACTTCATCGCTAGCAAAGGCGGGGGATTCGAAGCTGGTGGTTTGATTAAATTGAAGCTCTGCAATTGGAATATCCATTGGTGTTGACGGGCCGCTAACACTGACTTCACGCAGTCCACCAGACTGTAGTGAAAAGTAGTTGATCACTTCGTAAAATTCTTTGTTGTCGCGCAACTCATCAACAACTTTTTTTAGTGGAAATTGCCCTTTTAAGGCAAACAATCGCTTTTTTCCTTCTTCTGGAAAATAGGTTCGATAAATCGGTTTATTCAGGGTAACTGGCAATAGATAGGATTCCTTTTGCTGAGGCAGGGATATATTACTTGGAATAGAGACACTTTGCCCGATGACGCTGATCGTATCGTTCTCTGGGCTGACAATTTTATTGATATTGACGGAAATAAAGTCAGATTTTTTTAACGGAACCATCACTAAGGCAAAATCAACCAGGCCGTCGCCATTTTTAATTATGAAATCTTGGGCTTTGCCTTTGACCTCGTAACGACCTGCCTTGGCTTGTGCGCGCAAATGAAAATTTTGCCCGTCGGGCAGCTGTTGCAAAAAACTTGTTCGCACAAAGCCCTTTGCAGATATTGTAATCACCAGCGGTTGCGACCAATCTGCCGGAGCTAGAAATACTCCATTTGCGTCGGTTTCAAGTAGGTTATTTGCAAAAGGTTGATTCAGAGACGAACCGATAAGGACCTGAGCCCGCGCAATCGGATTCTCGTCAATATCGAGGACTTTAATAGCTTCCTTAGCCTTAAAAGCTCCAATTCCCTGAAGTTCAGTTGGCTTTGGCTTGGTATCACCGGAATCCTTGGAGCAGCCCGTTAAAAAGAACACTACGATTGCCGAAGAAAGCACCAAAAACACTGATTTCATCGATTACCTATCCCTGTTTGCGCTACAGCGATCGACCTTGATCGCCAACCTTGATCTGTTTGTAAGATTCCAATCCCTGCTCTGGTTCGAGTCAACTTTTTCATGTGACTCATTGACTTCAAGTGCAGATTCGGATTAAAAAATCTGTTCGTTTGTGGCCAGATAACACATCCTGTTGAAGAATCGCGCTGTTCTTGCAGGAAACGATGGTGGGGTAGCTCAGCTGGTTAGAGCAACGGAATCATAATCCGTAGGTCGGCGGTTCAAGTCCGCCTCTCACTACCAAATTTTTTCTAAGGTTCAGATAAGTACAACAATTTCAAAAAGTTACGAATGTTGGCGGAGGCAGCGGAAAGTCCGCTACCATCCGAATATTTCTAAGTTACAGGCATTGGCAACTGACTGAGTGGCGAATCCTTCGCAAGCGAAGCGGCATAGATCTCGTATTCGCTTCTCTGCTTGTTCATCACAGCCTTGGCATAGCGTTCGGTCTGTCGAACGTTTGAATGCCCAAGCTGATCCCGGAGAGCCACTTGAACCTACCCCGATTTAGTGGACAGTTGTTTAATTTAAACTGTTCAACAAAGGGGAAAATATATGGGAAAGATTGGTCAACGCCGCTACACTTCAGAGTTTAAGCAGCAAAGGTCACCTTTGTTCGTAATAGTTTATCGAAATACCCTCATTTTTATTATGATCTTGCTGCCAAGGTAAAAAATCTACTGTTTTTGTGAGTCCTCATTGGGCCATTGGCGTCCTATTGCCTTTACGCAAGTAGACGTGTCGTATCGACGGCACATCAATCCAAATAATCAAAATTCCTACTCTTTTGTCAAAGACTCCGTCAGACTAAAAGCATGAAAAAGTCCGCTACCAAGCCCAGCAAGAAGTCGTTTGCGCTGCAATCTTTTTTTGTGCCACCAGGTAAGCGCGCGGAATCCCTCATTAAATGGAAAGATGTTGATTGTCAGATTTCAGACCATCAAGGAAATATCTATTTCAATATGAAATCGGTCAAGGCCCCACAAAGTTGGAGCCAAGTGGCCGTCGAGATCGCCGCCTCCAAGTATTTTCGTAAGATTGGTCGAAAACAAGAGCGCTCCATAGGGCAGCTGGTAAGTCGGATTGTCAACACCATCGTTGAGGCCGGAGTTGCGCAAAAGATTTTGTCTAAGGGTTTGGTTGCTGAAAGTTTTCGCCAAGAGTTATCCTTTATTCTTCTCACGCAAAGGGCATTTTTTAACAGTCCGGTGTGGTTCAATTGCGGGGTTTTTAAGAAGCCTCAGGTCTCTGCCTGTTTTATTCAAAGTATTAGTGATGATCTGGATGGAATTTTTGACTTATTAAAAAATGAAGCCCGCATTTTCAAATTCGGTTCGGGATCTGGTACTAATTTTTCCGTACTAAGATCCAAATACGAGCAGTTAGCCCAAGGCGGAACCAGTTCTGGATTGATGTCTTTTCTGCGGGTGTTTGATAGCGGTGCGGGCTCCATCAAGTCCGGCGGCACAACCCGCAGGGCGGCCAAAATGGTGTGCGTGGATATCGATCACCCAGAGATTGAAGAGTTTATTCAGTGGAAAGCAAATGAAGAAAAAAAAGCACACGCGCTGATTCGCCAAGGTTATGCAGCCGACTATGAGGGTGAGGCCTATCGCACCGTCAGCGGTCAGAATTCAAACAACTCGATTCGCGTGACTGATGCTTTTATGAAGGCAGTCGCTGCCGATCAAAGTTGGGCTTTAAAAAGCAGAACCACCGGGCGCACGATAAAGGAAGTCTCTGCTAAAAAACTGTGGGATGAACTGACGAAAGCCGCTTGGCAGTGCGCCGATCCAGGATTGCAGTTTGACGATACGATAAATCGTTGGCACAGCTGTTCGCCCGTCGGGCGAATTTTTGCTAGCAATCCGTGCAGTGAGTATATGTTTTTAGATGATTCAGCCTGTAATCTGGCAAGTCTTAACCTGGCGGCGTTTATTGATGAAGATGGCCACTACGATATGGCGGCCTATTTACAAACAATAAAAATTATTTTTACCGCACAGGAAATATTGGTGGATTTGGCGGGATACCCAACTGAAAAAATTGATAAAAATAGCCGCCAATTTCGACCTTTGGGGATTGGTTTTTGCGGTTTGGGGGCTTTGCTGATGCGAAAGGGAATCCCCTATGATTCAGATTTAGGCCGGTTATGGGCTGCGGGTCTTACGGCAGCCCTGCAAGGGAAAGCGATGTTGACCAGTGCGGAATTGGCCCAAGCACAGGGTGCCTTTCTTGGATATAAAAAAGTAAAAGCAAGTTATCAAAAAGTAATGCGCAAGCATTTGAGCAATTTTAAGGCTCAAGATTTTTCGCAGTTGGGCAGCGGTATTTCGTTAATTTTAAATGAAATTTGGCATCAGGCTTTTCAATTAGGGGCTCGGGTCGGATTTCGTAATGCCCAGTTTTCATTGATGGCACCGACAGGAACAATTGGCTTAGTCATGGATTGCGATACCACAGGAATCGAGCCTGAATATTCCTTGATTCGCTATAAAAAGTTGTCCGGTGGGGGCAATTTGCTGTTAACCAGTCAATCAGTGACCCCTGGGTTGCGCCGGCTTGGTTATAGCGAAAAAGAAATTCAAGAAATTCAAAATTATTTACAAAAGCACCTGCAAATCGAAGGCGCCCCACATCTGAAGGTCGAACATTTTGCCGTTTTTGATTGCGCGCAAAAAAATGGCAAGACCGGCCGGCGCCAGATTTCTGTAGCTGCACATTTGAAAATGATGGCAGTGATTCAGCCCTATCTAAGTGGCGCGATTTCAAAGACCGTAAATCTACCCCGCGAGTCCACAATTCATCAGGTCTCTGAAGTCTATCGACAGGCCTGGCAATTGGGGTTAAAGAGTATTGCGATTTACCGTGATGGTTGTAAACTCAGTCAACCCTTGAGTCAGGAATCTGATTATCCAAAATGTGCTGAATGTGGCAGCCCGACAGAATTGGTTGGCGGCTGTTACCGATGCACGAATTGTGGTTTTACCACTGGCTGTATTTCTTAGAGTCACACCAGTTTTTCGGAGTGACGATCCGATTTATTTCTCCGGCCCTAACGTTTAAAAAATCATCGCCATTACTAAGTCTTAACCACTGTTTTTTTTGCGAGATCACTGAGACCGTTTCGATTTGGCCAAAGCCATGATCATCAAGCCGTGAAACCCCATCAAGACCTTTTAGGCGCCAACTGAGCGAGGCCCCTTTGATGGGAAAAAGATCAGATTCTTCAAGGGCCGTTGAAACGGTGCCCTCCGAGTTTCGACACTGCACGCGAAAATTCACGATCACCAAAAACTTGTCAGAACAAGTTTCATCGGGTGCTGAATAGCCTATGGAGCAAGGGCTAAATACCTTTTCTTGAAATCCAAGCTGGTCGCTGCCGCGTTCCAACCCCAATTGACGTTTTAGCTCTTGAAGAGTCACTTTCGATTTCATTTTCCTTGGTTCTTCAGGGCTTGGATCGGCATTTTGTTTACGCTGTGGGGAACTGCAACTAGCCAAAAGAAGAAGCAAAGAAATCAGAATCAGTTGCATGCCTGCGGCTCCTATAAAAACGTGACTTATAGCTTTCAATTGAAGTGCTACAACAATATTCAATTTACCTTCTAGGAAGGGGTTCTAAAAGGTAAAAATACGGGTCAGGACAAAGGGCCCGGTAGGTAGATCTACGGATCCGTAGATGTAGATAAGTCTACAGCGATCTATGTTGATTGCGAAGTTAGCTGTTCGATCCAAAATTGAAATGCCAATTCTGTAAAATATTGAGTTTCTCTTTCCAGCATCAATTCCGAACTGAAAACGGATGAAAGATCCATCGATCGGGTTTGTGCATTGTGCCTGAGGCTAGCCTTTGCCAGTCGTCCGATCAGGGGGGAAAGCTCGAGCACCAGGCTTTCGGTGTTTTCGGACTTAGGCTTTTGCAAAATTTCCAAACTATTCTTTTTAAAAAGTGACTTTGCAAAAGGGTAAATTCGATGCAAAAGAAATCCGTTAGAAAGTCGGTCGATAATTTTTACTGCCGGGTAAGGCTCAAGCAGTTGGCAAAGTTTTTTTGCGACGTCCTGCTGATCACGAGTCACTTTTAGATCTAAGAATGCCTTATCCAGCTGGTTGGCGTAAGTTGTAGCAACAGCCAGTTCAGACTTAAGAAAGCTAAGCTTGAATTCGACGTACGGAAGATGCACTCGATAAGCTTTTTCTAAATGGCAACCGAGCAAAGCGGCCTCAGCTCGGCGGGCCACTTCGGATTCGGGCACACCAAGGCAATCCCAAGACCATGTCAGCGTGGCATCAAGGTTTTTAGTATTCTCAACAAGCCAAGAGTTGATGTGGTCTTCCCATACTGCTGCAATTTCACCCGGAGGCCCCGGCAGCACAAATACAGTTTGCTTTCCAACATTCAAGCAAAAGCCATTTGCAGTTCCCATTCGGTTCTGCAATATCGATGCACCTTCCGGAAAGAAGCATTGTTGGCGTTGGATTTCTTTGACGGGTATTCCGCGGGGGCTTAGTCGCTCTGTGATCGAGCGCCACGAGGCCTCGTCATAGACCAGCTTTTGGCCGGACCATTGGGCAATCATTTCCCGAGTCAGGTCGTCGCTGGTTGGGCCCAGGCCTCCGGTTACAAACAAAACCGTGCCCAATTCTTGACTGAATTTAAGTGCATTTTGAATGATCTCTGGCTCATCGGGGACAACAAGGTGGGCGCCGGTCACAATCCCGTGCTGCTTGAGCATTTTTGAAATCCACTGCCCGTTGCTGTTGTTAATTTGTCCCGAGGTCAACTCAGTGCCGATGGCCAAGATGGATGCTTTCATTCTCCAGAGCCTATAGTCAGAGTTGATCTAGGGCAAGTATGGCCCTTCGCGCCAAGGTGAGTTTGGCAGAAAAATATTTTGCGGCGGCAGTGTGTCTCAAGTTAAAGACTCTGTTACCTGTGAGTAGCAATTAGTGAGCAGGACCGGGAGGCTCTATGTCCGCAGATACAGTAAATTTTAGGGACTTTGATCTTTTTAACCCTACCCAAGAGCACAGTATGCTGCGGGAAATGGTGCGTGGCTTTGTAGCCGCAGAAGTTGAGCCTCAGGCCCTTGAACACGATCGCAAAGAGAAATTTAATTTGCCCCTATTTCGCAAACTGGGTGAGCTTGGACTATTAGGAATTACTGTGCCTGAGGCCTATGGTGGATCGGGCCAAGATGCATTGGCGGCGGTGATCGCCCATGAAGAAATTTCCTATGCCGACCCTGGGTTTTGTTTGGCCTACCTTGCGCACTCCATGCTGTTGGTAAATAACTTCGCGGTAAATGCTTCAGAAGAGCAAAAAAAGAAATTTCTGCCAAAAATGTGCACGGGTGAATGGGTCGGGGCAATGGCAATGTCTGAACCGGCCATCGGCACTGACGTCATGGGGATGCAGACAACGGCCCGTAAAGATGGTGCACATTATATTTTGAATGGGCAAAAGATGTGGATCACCAATGGCGCCATTGACGACAATAAGACACCCGCTGACTGTGTTCTTGTCTATGCCAAAACGGGTGAAAACAAGGGCCGTGCTTTGATCTCGACATTTTTGGTTGAAAAGACCAATCCCGGTTTTGCGGTCGGGCAAAAAATTTATGACAAAACAGGAATGCGTGGATCAAATACAGCAGAACTTGTTTTTGATAATTGCAAAGTACCAGCAATAAATTTGATTGGTCATGAAGGCGATTCAATGCTGCACATGATGCGAAATCTAGAGCTTGAGCGTTTGACTTTGGCAGCAATGAGCTTAGGCATCGCGAAACGTTCTGTCGCCGTGATGAACCGCTATGCCACCGAGCGCGAAGCTTTTGGTAAGCCTTTGAACTTTTTCGGCCAAATACAACGCCACATTGCGGACAGCTATGCCGAGTACAAAGCCTGCCGCGCCTATGTCTACGATACCGCACGAAAGTTAGATTTAAATAAAGAGGGCAATCGGGTTGATTCAGACGGGGTCAAGCTGGTCGCCACCACCATGGGTAAAAACGTGGCGGATCGGGCCATGCAAGTTTTGGGCGGATACGGCTATGTTGGCGAATACGTGGTCGAGCGCTTGTGGCGGGATGCAAAGCTTTTGGAAATCGGTGGCGGTACCTTGGAAGCGCATCAAAAAAATATCACAAGAGATCTCAGTAAAAATGCTGAGCTGATATTTAAGTAATGTTTCCTTTTAGTGAAACAATCGAAATTGAAAAAGGACTTTCGCTAAACTACAGCCAGGTCTTAGAGCAGATTTTTCCGTTGCTGACAGAGGCCCGGCAAAAAAAAATTCAAGAGGTCGTCGCCAAGCGAACCTTTAATTGCTCAGTGGTGCTAGAAAATATTTATGATCGGGGAAACGTCAGCGCCGTCATGCGCAGTGCCGAGGCCATGGGCTTTGCTCAAGTCCACATGATTTCAGCCATTGAAAAATTCAAAGAGTCCCAAAGAACCACGGCGGGGGCCGATAAATGGCTTGAAGTAAAAAAGTGGAAATCAACAAGCGAATGCATTGATCAGCTTAAGAGGCAGGGGAAGCAAATCATTGCAACCCATCTTGATGCCAGCTCGGTCGATATTTCCAGTATCGACTTCAGTCGACCCTCTGCCATCGTCTTGGGAAATGAAAAAGATGGAATCTCGGCCGAGATGATTGAGCGGGCAGATGCACGGGTGATTTTGCCAATGCAGGGATTTGTGCAAAGCTATAACATCTCTGTTGCGGGGGCCCTTTGCTTCTATCATATTTTTCGCGATCGACTGATTCGTCAGGGCCAGCATGGCGATTTAACTTTACCGCAGCAGCAAATCTTGCAAGCCCATTATGCTTTGCGGACTTTGGATTCCAGCGCAGATATTTTACGAAACTTTAAAAAGAAATCATCGGAGTAAAAGAAAATGGCGAAAAAAACCGGTAGAAATAAAAAAGAATTACAAAGCTTTTCCTTGGGCTCCAATGTGACCAACTACCCATCGACATATTCGCCCCAGCTTTTGGAAGCCTTCACAAATAAGAATCCCGGACAAATTGCCTGGACATCTTTTGTTTGCACCGAGTTTACATCCTTGTGCCCAAAAACAAATCAGCCTGATTATGCGCGGATATACATCAACTATATTGCCGACAAGAAAATGGTCGAATCAAAGTCGTTAAAACTTTATCTTTTCAGTTTTCGCAATCACGGAGATTTTCATGAGGACTGTGTGCAAAAAATCTGCGATGACCTGGTCACGGTGATGCGGCCCAAATACATCGAGGTCATCGGCGAATTCACACCCCGAGGCGGAATTTCGATTTTTCCGTTTTCCAGTTGGTCTATCAAAAATAAATATTTTTCTCAACTGCGCGATCGCCGCCTTGCCGAGTACTCTCCAGGAAAATATTCAATGAGTTTAAGCCGCATTTACGGCTAGCTAGGACCCGCGCTGGACACTTGCTTACATCAGGCCCAGTGATTTTCCAAAGCTCCACTGAAGAAAGATAAAGGCGAATGGCTTTTTTTCGGTATGGGAGCTTTCATAAAAACCAAAGCCCGAAATTAAGGATCGCTGGCCACTCGTCTTTTGCGCAAAGATGGACTGGATACTATTTGCAGCATTGCTGTTTTTAAACTTGGCCCAGGACCACTGCAGTCCGGCGGTCCATTGGTAATTCAAAACCAATCCGGTGGTAATTTCAGTTCCTTGCAAAGAGTCCTTCCCGCCGCTTCCACCGACTAGATTTGAATCTGGATCGGCAAAGGTGTTGGTAGCGCTTGAGGACTGTTCTTCCACGGTTTTTTCGATTTTTCCAAACCAAGGTAACACTCCGAAGACCAAAGCGACTGACGAAACCTGCTTCTGTAACCTGTGGTAGCAATCGGTTTGCTGGCAGTCGATAGTTTCTAAGGCCGTGTAACTTCCGATTTGTTGGGAGGATGTCGAAAAGACCAAGGGCGAAATCGGACTGAGCTCAAGCTTTAGACTGCCTTTGTTTACGACCCCAGAACTGCCAATGCCGATAACCGGGCGAAGATATCCGTAAATAATATTATCATCGCTGTTTTTTCCATAAAGCAGCCGGTTGTAGGCCATAGAGCCCCCAGCCCCGGCGCCGAGGGGAAAGCTTCTGGCGCCGGCAGAGTAATTATAGCTCCATGGATTTTCTTTAGCCGAAGTAAGAAATGCAGATCCAAGAATTGCAACTAGCGCGCACATTGATTTTAATTTCACTGGGCAAACTCCCTTTTTCAGGTGTTTTTGGGTTATTGTTTCTGCACGACAACCGACTTCAAAAGACGGTTGGCTCCCGGTAGTTCGAAATCCAGCCCGGGCAAGACTTTAACCAATTTTTGCTGTGGACAGGCTTTTTTAACAACGCTTTCAAACTCCCGCTGGTTCCACTTTTCAAAGTTGCTGCTAACTAGCAAAAAGCCGCCGGCATTGAGCAACTGCCAACAATTTTGCAAAATTTCGTGCAGATTTTTTTCAATACGAAAAACGCCACTTTCGCGACGGGAAAAAGATGGAGGGTCACAAATTATAAAATCAAATTTGCGATTTCGTTTTAAAGCTCCAAGTAAAAAGACTTCGACGTCCTGAACAAAAAATTCATAGTTCAAAGGATCCAGTTGATTGAGTTTAAAGTTCTCTTTGCCCCACTGAAGAAAATGGCTACTGAGGTCAACCGAGACCACTTCTTTGGCCTGGGCGCTTGCCGCAGTAAGGCTAAAGGCGCAGGTATAAGAAAAAAGATTCAGCACGGCCTTGTCTTTACAGTGCTGGGTCAGCCATTTGCGGTTTTCTTTTTGATCCAAAAAAAGGCCTGGGGATAGGCCTGCTTTGTCTTTCAATTGATATTGAATCCTATTTTCGCAGGCTAACCATTGTGATTGGGGTTCTCGGATTCGCCACTCGGTCAGGTCATTGGGATTTTCACCACGATTTTGCATTTTACGGATAACCAGTGGTCTTTTTAAGATTCCAGCGACAAATTCCCAGCGCTCCAAATCATGAGCCTTGGGCGGCGTCGCTCGATACCAGTAAAGCCAAAGCTGGCCGCCATAAAGATCAAGTCGATAATCGGCGGATTCCGTATGCATCAGACGCAGGGATTCTGCTGGCGACTGCAGAAAATTAAAAAGTCGCTGTCGTCGATCGATTGCAGAAATTATCAAACAAAGTTCTTCGTCCTTCAGTAAGCCAAGGCGCTCGAAAAATCTTGGCGCTGGTGTGGTCCACGGCTTTTCGTTGGGCAGGTGAATTTCTAACAGGTGCAAGCAGTGATGGGGGAATGCCGTTCCGCCATGCATGGTATCGCCTAGAATATTTAGCTTGAGCTCCTGAGCCTGCTGTCGAAGTTGCTCTGGAGTGCAATTCACGGATTCGGCTTCCCAGAGCTCAAAGAAGGGTGATCTTTTGACCCTTTTGAAATCAGTGTGGGAATTTCTAACTGCGACTTTAAATTCATGGCTATCCGAGGTTTGATCAGTAAGGAACCAATATTTGCTGCGCACGTGACCGCCTTCTAAGGCTGCCCAGCCGTCTTGGAAGGCCGCTGCCAGCTTGCGCACTAATTCACTTGAGGTCGCAAAACAGGTGGCCCCGGTTGTCAATTTGTCAAGGTGGTCAATAGCAAACAATTTTTTGCCAGTGGCTTTTTCGAGGTGGGCTATATAGCTTGAGCTTGAACTTAGGCTTGATCTTAAGTCTGGAGTGCCCTCTGCCGCACTGTTGCCTGACAACCCTGCGGGCTTATCGACAAATATGACACCATTGCCTTCTGTGAAAGAAAAATTTGAAAAATGACTCATTTCGTTTTGCCAACCTCTATGCTTCAGTTCATAAAACCTATACATTTGTTGCAGAAGGATTTAAACTTCTTTTCACCTAAAAGAAGGAGATTCTCAAATGAGAAAAGTATTTGGTACTACTGCGGGTCGTGATGTCGGTCAGGCATTGGGTAAAACTGTTTTGCTTTTGATCTCTGCTGTGTTGCTAAGCTCTTGCGGCATTCAGGGCATTCCACAGGCTAAGAATGCGGTGGAAGCGGCGCTGGCTGAAGTGAATAACCAATATAAAAGACGAATGGACCTGGTTCCGAACTTAGTGAGTGTGGTAAAGGGCTATGCCAGTCATGAAAAGGAAACTCTTGAAGGCGTGATCGCGGCTCGAGCCAAAGCCAGTCAGATTACGGTGGACCCTACTAAAATGAATGCAGAAAGTATAAAGAAGTTTCAGTCCGCTCAGGGCGAGCTCTCGCAAGCATTGGGAAAGTTAATGGTTCTTACTGAGAACTATCCGAACCTTAAGGCAGATACGCAATTTCGTGATTTGCAAGCTCAGCTTGAGGGCACAGAGAACCGCATAACCGTGGCCCGCAATCGCTACATCGATGCGATCAAAGAGTTCAATAACAACGTGACGGTTCCGCCATCGAGTTGGACGAATAGCCTGTTCTATAAATACGAAAAGCTGCCACAGTGGGATCTAGTTCCTGATGAAAAGGCAAAGGCGGAAAAAGCGCCTGAGGTTAAGTTCTAGTTTGCTGAAATTAGCCGGTCTTTTTTTATTGCCTCTCGGATTTTCATTGAGTTTATCGCTGTTGGCCTCACTTGACTCATCTGCGGCATCCGCCGCGGCTGGGTTTGAGGTCCCTCGGCTAACTGGGCCGGTCATGGATTTGGCAGGAGTCCTAGCGCCTCAGGCACAAAGCCAAATCGAAAAGATTGCCAGAGATTTTCTAGCAAGTGATAAGGCGCAAATTCAGGTTCTAACCGTATCAACTATTGGCGACCTTGCCATCGAGCAAGCGGCTCTGAAGGTCGTAGAAAGTTGGAAATTAGGGGGCGCTAAAACCGACAATGGCATTCTTTTGCTGGTCTCTTTATCCGAGCGAAAAGTTCGAATCGAAGTTGGCCAGGGCTTAGAAGGGGTTATCCCGGATATTATTGCCAAGCGAATTATTTCTGATGGGATCGTGCCCTTTTTTAGAAAAGGGAATTATTCAGATGGTGTTTTAGCAGGAGTGGCCCTGGTTGCGCGGACCATAGACTCTGGCTATCAGATGGAGGGCCTTCCTCAGCGACCGGCGGCCTCTGAGCGCCGCGGGAAAAGAGAGATTCCAGGTCCGTTGCTAATTATTTTCTTCATCATCTTTGCTATTTTTTCGATATTTGGTCGTCGCAGTGGATTTTATGGCGGGGGCGGCGGTGGCTGGGGTGGTGGTTCCTCTGGTGGCGGCGGCTGGTCCGGTGGTGGTGGCGGTTTTAGTGGCGGTGGCGCAAGTGGGGATTGGTAATGGCTAAAAATTGGCACAAATCCATAGTTTCCAATAGTGAAATCGAACTGGTTTCCAAAGCCATAGCTGATGCCGAAGCTAAAACTTCCGGAGAGCTAGTCGCCGTGATTGTCCGCAGATCATCAGTTACCGGTCAGTTGCAAGGCGTGATTGCCTTGATCTTATTTCTGCTGATGTTTGCCGGTATCGAGCTAAATAGAAGTCTTCACCTGTACTTTTCCTGGCACCAAGAATGGTGGGCTGCCTATGGCTATGGTCTGGCCATGATTTCTATTCTGCTTGGCACCTATTGGATCGCTGGGCTATTGGCCTTGAATCCCCTCATACAAAGGGTTTTGATTCCTAAGGCGGATAAAAATTGTCAGGTGGACCAACGGGCGCTGGCTGAGTTCAATTTGGCAAAAATCCAAAATACGGCCAAAGGAACCGGCATCTTGATTTTTCTATCTTTGATGGAAAAACGGGCAGTTGTCCTTGCCGATAAGGGGATTGCTGAAAAGCTGCCCCCTGAAACCTGGCATGAGATCGTGGCCCTGCTGCTGACAGGAATTCGCAAGGGAAAGCCGGCTCAGGGGCTGATTACCGCTATCGATCGCTGTGGCAATCTATTGTCGCAGCATTTCCCACTTGGCCCGAATGATACGAACGAGCTGTCTAACCAGTTGATCATCAAAGAATAACAGTCTAGAACAGAACCATCAAAAATGTGCGGTCGTAGCTCAGCTGGATAGAGTACCTGGCTTCGAACCAGGGTGTCGGGAGTTCGAATCTCTCCGACCGCACCAATAACACCAAAACGATGATTTCTCCTGTTTTCTAAAAGCACATTTTCTATTCATTGAACCTTTGTCATCGGTTCCCAAAAGATCGTTAACCCATCAATGATGTCAGAGTTATCATTATCTTCTCGTTCGAAGAAGAGTTTTGATTCTCGTTCTTCTCGTGTAGAAGTTGGAAAGCCCATACTAATAAAATGCCCATTTTTATAATTTAAAAAGGCGCCGCAATAGAACGTGTATTCTTTCATCCGATCGGTTTGTGTTGGCAATACCTTCCAAGCGCCCCTGGACCACTTTTCATCGTAGAAATATTTGCTTTTGCCAGTTGGCACCCAAGTCAAATTACCTTTGGAGGGTTGCGATAGTTTCTCACAAACTCGAATCCATTTTCTATCTTTTGAAATATTTAAAAAATACATGGACTCATATCCCATGCGACCGTTGTGATTAACTACATATTCTTTAGTTTGGATGCCGTCCTCTTCAACTGAAAGCAAGACGAACGTTTCCTGGCCAGCCCACCAATACACCCGCTGTTTGTTTTTGATGGTCGCGACGGTAGCACCATCAGGAGTTTTGAATCTTACCTCAACTATTTTTGGAAATATTGGCTCGGAGAGGGAGAGGGTGAGGAATGCTATTTCAACTTATGTGTCGATCTCCCGTGCGATATTAAATTCACTAGGAAAAGAATAGCGCACACTTTAAAGTGCTGGATAACCCGCGTATCTTTGCATTTGGGCGCAGGACTCGCATGAATATTGCAAAAAAATGATACGTTGGTTATGGTTGAGCTTGTAAAATAGCTCTTTCCGCAAGCCGGTCTATCTGCAGGTGAAAGGACAACATGGGCGACAAACCGCAAAAAGGTGAAATCATTTTATTTCAGTCAGGCGACGGTCACACCAAAATTCAAGTTCGATTTGAAGAAGAAAGTGTCTGGTTATCGCAGAAAATTTTGGCTGAACTTTATCAAGTTTCTGTCCCCACCGTTAATGAGCACCTTGCTCATATTTTTGAGGAAGGCGAATTGGTTCCTGATGCAACTATTCGGAAATTCCGAATAGTTCAAACTGAGGGAAAACGTGAGGTAATCCGTGCTGTTGACCACTATAGCCTAGAAGCTATTTTGGCCGTCGGGTATAGGGTTAGAAGTTCCCGCGGCACCCAGTTCAGGCAATGGGCTACAGCACAATTGCAAGAGCTGCTAGTTAAGGGATTTGTGATGGATGATGAACGCCTTAAAGAAGGGAAGTCCATAGGGCAAGATTATTTTGACGAGCTCCTGCTTCGCATTCGTGATATTCGGTCCTCTGAACGGCGATTCTATCAAAAAATTACAGATATTTACGCCACCAGTATTGACTATGACGGCAAGGCCGAAATCACCCAAGAGTTCTACGCTACTGTTCAAAATAAACTTCACTGGGCTACTCATGGAAAAACTGCTGCTGAAGTTATTAAAAATCGTGCGAATGCAAAAAAGAAAAACATGGGGCTTACAACTTGGAAAAATTCACCGGATGGCCTTATTCGGAAACAAGATGTAACGATCGCAAAAAATTATTTGAAAGAAACTGAACTTACGGTTCTAAATCGAACGGTCGCTATGTACTTAGATTACGCAGAAGATCAGGCGATGACTCGCAGGCCAATGTATATGGTCGATTGGGCAAAGAAATTAGACGGCTTTTTGCGGTTCAACGAAAAAAATATTCTTACTCACGCTGGCAGTTCGTCTATCGTTGCTTCAGGTGCACCAAATGTCTCATTTTGAGATTTCTATAAAACCCAATGTATTTTAGCTAGTTACAAAGAAATAAAAGACTTTTTTTAAGAGGCTTGTTTTTCCAAGGTTTTAAATGGATAATAAATTATGGCAAAACTAGCTACACTATCGACGAATATAGATTTTGAACTCAAAGAAGCTCTTTCGATGTTTTGTAAAAAGCATGGTCTGAAAATTCAGAGCGTTGTGGAAAATGCAATTCGTGAACAGCTCGAAGATGAAATTGATTTAGCTAGCTATCAAGAGCGAAAAAATGAAGAGGAAATCTCTTTGGCAATGGTTCTGAAAAAACTCAAAAAATGAAGCAGAAAACTTATGAAGTTGTTTTTAAGAAGAGTGCTTCCAAAGAACTGCTGAGCCTTCCGCAAAGAATTCAACAAAAAATTCTGGACGCGGTTCAGCTTCTATCGCTAAATCCCTATACAGAATTGCTTCAAATAAAAAAAATGAAGGGCTCTGACGGATTGTATCGAATTCGTATTCAAGATTACCGTGTCATTTACTTGCTCGAAAATCAAATCATCAAGATCACCGTTATTAAAATTGGGCATCGTAAAGATGTTTATGAATAGCGAATCATTATGATTTTGAGTAAAACTCAAGCTAAAGCCCTCTGGATTTCTGCTCAAGGGCTTCACGAAAAAGGTTATTTCGGGAAGGGCTCTCACGCCACTGCCAAGGTCATTGAACACTTAGGTTATGTTCAAATCGACACAATCAGCGTCATCGAGCGAAGCCACCATCACATTCTTTACTCTCGTATTCCAGGTTACCGCCAAGAGCATCTGCACATAGCTCAAAGTCAGGATAAGACTATTTTTGAATATTGGACCCATGCCTTGTCATATGTTTCAACCAAAGATTTTCGATTCTTTCAAGCTCGGATGAAGAAAAATATAAAGTCACCACATTCTTGGTATCAAAGCGTAAAAAAAGAAGACCTTAAAAAAATATTTTGTCTGATTAAAAAAAATGGACCCATTAGTATTAGAGATATTCAAGATGATGTCTTAGTAGATAAAGACCACGACTGGGGCAGCCGTAAGCCATCAAAAAAGGTCCTGCAATTGGCTTTCAATCAAGGGAAACTGACGGTTAGTGAACGTGTTGGAATGTTAAAAAAATATGAGCTCATGGATCGTCATTTTAGTTGGAGTGAGAAGTCAACGCCTGCCAATGAGAAAGAACTGAATGTTTACTTGCTCGAAAGAGCTTTAAGATCTCAAAGGCTGGTGAGTCTGGACTCCATTTGTCATCTTGAGCCCTCTCGAAAAAAAATCATGAACGCCTTAATTCAAAAGCGAGTTGATGATCGTGATCTTTTGCCGATTTCTATTGAAGGATCAGAAAAAATTCAGCATTGGATTAAACCAGAAATTTTAGAGGAAAAAATAGAATTGGAGTTTGGACTGGTTCATATCCTATCTCCTTTCGATCCTTTGATTATTCAAAGAAAAAGGCTGAAGCTATTTTTTGACTATCAGCATTTATTTGAAGCCTATATCCCAAAAGAAAAACGAATTTATGGCTATTTTTCTTTACCAGTTCTCATTGAAGACAAAATTGTAGCCGTTATTGATCTTAAAACAGATCGTCAAATCAGAAAGCTTTTGATTCAAAAATGGACGTGGCTTCCTAAGCAAAAAACAAGGGCTTTTAAACAGATGGTTGAATCAGAACTTCATCGCTTTGAAATATTTCAATTACAAAACAGATAATTGGCACAGGCAGTTCGAAACTCCTCAAGCTGAGTGCACTATTAACACCAATAGGGCTCTTCTCACTTAATTTATTTTTCGTGCTGCATCCCGTACCGCATAATTTTGCCTGAAACGAGGATGCAATAAGTAGATTCTGCATATTGCTTTGGAACGAAAAATCCCGGAATAGTGCGCTGATAATCTGAACACCGGGCAATAGAAGATAGTTGCTTTATGCCTTTGTTTTCTCGGGTAAAAACAGGGTTTCTTGTTTTGATCCTCTAAAATATTAGCGCTTCAGAATCCTACGTAGAGGTTAAATTTCAATAAGATAGGGGCGGCATTGCAATTGCACAATTAGAGCTCATCGATAACCCAAAGGAGACAAAAATGAAATATCTCAACTTCACCTCACTAGTAGCTCTGGCCATAACTTTATCGGGACTGACTTCTTTTGCTGATCAACAGGGTTGCAATGTTACAACCAGTGTCCTTCCATTTAGTCAGTTCTCTTTCGGTGGCAAAACAGAATGCCGTTTACCGAATCCCGGCGAAATGGCCGCTCCTTGCGACCGCAACTGCGGTTATGCAGCGTGTGCCTATAAGCCCGTTACCGTTACATCTTGTTCGCGACGTGACGCTTTTTCGGTTAACCTTTTGTTGAGTAATGGCTCGAATTATCAATATGGAATTGCGAACTACAGCGGGGCAGAAACCATGTTCTTCCAATGCAAGGAGACCTCGCTGCTGGCAATTTCGACTCACTATTGTAATGCGGGACCTCATGTAACGGTCTCAATTCCTACCAAGTCACCGCTTGCTATTTCAGCGTCCTCATTGGAGCTAGCTGGAATCGTTGCCTCGCCTTCGGTTCTTAGTTCCTTGGTATGGACTAATACCAATCTAACTTCGGGAAATAGCACCGGCAGTGCATCGTTTAGCTTATTTGACTCCACAGCATATAACTGGTCATCGAATGTACCACTGCGACCGGGCACGAACGTGATTACAATTAAAGCCACGGACATCAACAGCGGAATTGATACCGCAACTTTTGTGGTGATCACTCCAACTTCAACGCCTTCTCCTAGTCCAACACCTTAATAAGTAGAACCGTCCGAGCTTGTTGATGTCGCCCGTTTAAGGCAACCATTTATAGGCTCGGCGAGTTCAGTTGAAGGTGGGCTTTAAATAAGGCCCAAGCTCTTTTTGAATGACCTTAAATGAAATCAATAACAAACCTAAATTCAAAGCTCCAATTATGG
Organism: Streptomyces griseus; assembly: GCA_943330705.2. Classification (GTDB taxonomy): domain Bacteria; phylum Bdellovibrionota; class Bdellovibrionia; order Bdellovibrionales; family Bdellovibrionaceae; genus CALQIT02. The sequence goes on along the minus strand of CALQIT020000038.1, from coordinate 6,050 downwards.
CCGTGGCGTGGACACGGAAGTATTGGAACCTGCACCTTTCAAAACGGAACAGTAGCGGGTGTCACCTTGTACGGGTTTAAGTTGATTTTAAATGTCCTCAAATACGCTACAATCGCGTGTAATCATTTTATTTTAAAATAATCATTTTAGTGTATAAATAATCGTTTTAGTGAGATCTAGGCGAAATTGCCAGCCAACTCATCAGTCGGGATCAGGAGAAGATAACTTATGATTTATCAAAGTGAAATTTTGGGCGGCCTTATGATCGGTTTTTCCTCGGCAGTTCCGATGCTTTTTGAAGGAAGAATTGCCGGCGTAAGTGGATACGCTGCCATGAGCTTAAGGCCCAAGAGTGCTGACGGTCGAACCGGATTTTTGTTTGTGGTCGGACTAATTCTTGGTGGTCTGGGTTGGCGCTTATTAGGCGGTAGTCTGCCGGATCCAGATAGCTTCAAGTTGAATATTGGATTTTGGATCGCGGCTGGCCTCTTGGTGGGATTTGGCTCGCGATTGGGTGGCGGCTGCACAAGCGGTCATGGAGTTTGCGGTCTCGGTCGAGTATCACCACGCTCTTTTGTATCAGTTATTGTTTTTATGTCGTTCGCAATGCTTGCTACATTTTTGATGGGGTTATTTTTATGAAGCAACTTGTTTATCTCTTGTCTGGGGCAATATTTGGACTTGGACTTTCGATTTCTGGTATGATCGATCCGCTTAAGGTAAAGAGCTTTCTTGCCATTGGTACAGCGGGATGGAACCCTGCGCTTATTTTTGTCTTGGGCTCTGCTGTTCCTGTCTATTTCATTTCGTTTATTTTTTTACGACGTCGCCAAAAAACTTTGAATGGTACTCGATTTGAACATCCAATTCCAAGACCTGTCGATAGAAAGCTAATTTTAGGCTCGGCTCTGTTTGGAATTGGTTGGGGGATTGCTGGCATTTGCCCAGGACCAGCGTTGGTGCATATTGCATTTCTAGAAATGAATTTTACCGCATTTATTCTGGCTATGTTTGTAGGGTTTGAAGTGCAGCGGAGACTGCGGTGACAAGCTTAGAGCTTCTTGGTTATGCCGCCTCTTTGTTTATGGGGCTTGCGCTTGGGCTGACTGGTGGCGGAGGATCCATTCTTACAGTTCCAATTCTTGTCTATCTTTTTGGCATGGGAGCACTACAGGCAACGACCTATTCACTGGTTCTAGTCGGCCTTGTCGCGCTGTGGGGCGCATGGGGTGCGTATCGCAGCGGTGAACTACATATGAGTCGGGCATTATCTTTCGGAATTCCTGGCGTTCTAGGTGTTTTCGCTTCACGACGAGTATTGTTGCCACTTTTGCCACCTGAGCTGTCTGTCTTTGGTTTCGTATTGCCCCAAAATTCAATTCTGCTTATCGCCTTTTCACTTCTCATGCTTTTAGCTTCGGCATCTATGATTCGATCCTCACGATATACGAATACAGATGTTGCAGCTGCCAATACCAACGGTAGCGTTTCAAATATGGCACTATTGTTTGGCGGACTAGCAGTGGGACTTGTAGCAGGCTTTGTCGGAGCAGGCGGAGGTTTCTTAATTGTCCCAGCACTTGTGAATATTGGCAAACTTGACATGAAACAAGCTGTTGGCACTTCGCTTTTTGTCATTGCTCTTCAGTCCCTGTTGGGGGTTCTTGGGGATTTCAAGGCGCTTGCGCAAATGGACTTTATTCTTTTTTCTATTGTCGCCGTACTTGCAATTATTGGCATGAGTTTGGGCACATTGTTTCGAAAACGCATTTCACAATCAAAACTAAAACTAGGCTTCGGGATTTTTGTTCTTGTTATGGGAGGCCTGATCTTATTTCAAGAATTTAAAAAGGGATTAATATGAAAAAGTTCGAAGTAAAAAGTTTGTACGATGAGGTCACAGCAACGATCACATATGTCGTCTATGACAAGGATACTCGTGATGCCATTGTGATCGACCCTGTCTTGGATTATGATCCGGCCTCGTCGAAGGTATCAACCGAGAGCTTAGATAAACTTGAAAACCTGCTCAAAAGCGAGAGACTGAATGTTCATTACTGTCTTGAAACACATGCTCACGCAGATCATCTTTCTGGCGCCCAGGAGCTGAAAAATCGGTTCCCGCAAATCAAGCTTGCAATTGGTGAACGGATTACAGAGGTTCAGAGTGTTTTTAAGAAAATCTTTAATCTTGCCCGGTTGAAAAGGCATTCCATAGGCCTAAATCTACCAGGCTGGCATTGGGCTGACTTTATCCACCTCAGCTTAGGCTTGCCACCTTTTGCAGATTAGGGTAGATCATTCCCAATAGAAAAAGGAGCATTTTATCATGGCTAAAACCACGCAAAATTTTAGTGCCGAGATCAAAGAACTTTTGGATTTGATGATTCATTCATTGTACTCGCATAAAGAAATATTTTTGCGTGAGCTCATTTCCAATGCTTCAGATGCCATCGATAAGGCCAAGTTCCAAAGTTTAACTCAGGCTGATCTTTTGCCCACCGGGCATGACTTTCATATTCGGCTTGAGCCAAATGCAGAGGCTCGGACGTTGATAATTAGCGACAACGGAATTGGCATGAGCTCGGAAGAGGTTGTCGAATTCATTGGTACGATTGCGCGCTCTGGTACTAAACGATTTGCGAAAATAAATGAAGCGATCAAGACCAGTCCTGAATTGATTGGACAATTCGGTGTCGGATTTTATTCGTCTTTTATGGTTGCCGAAAAAGTAGTGGTGCATACGCAAAAAGCGGGGACCGATACGGGGACCCTTTGGGAATCCACAGGTGATGGTAGTTATTCGATGGATCAGGTTCCTCGCCCTGAAGGTATGGGGACGTCGGTTATCCTGACGCTGAAGACCTTTGCTAAAGAAGAAGACGTCAAAGATTTTACGGATCCTTGGGTCCTCAAATCCTTGGTAAAAAAGTATTCTGACTTTATTTCTCACCCGATTAAAATGAAGGGTTCAGAAAAGCCCGAGGATGAAACTCTTAACTCGCAAAAGGCTTTATGGCTTAAGCCTGCGGTTGAGGTCACCCAGGATGAATATAAAGACTTCTATCAACATCTGACAAATGACTGGAATGATATTTTAAAAACTATTCACTACAAGGCCGAAGGAACCATGGAGTTCAGTTCGGTGTTGTTTATTCCAAGTAAAAAGCCATGGAATTACAACTACAAAGAGTCCACCTGGGGACTAAGTCTTTATGTCAAGCGGGTTTTCATTATGGGCGACTGCCAGGATTTGTTGCCCTCGTATTTGCGTTTTGTAAAGGGGATGGTCGATAGTTCAGATCTTTCGTTGAATGTTTCTCGTGAAATTTTGCAGAAAGATCGCCAGGTCACACAGATTCGTAAAAACATAACAAATAAGATTTTTTCGTCTTTGAAGGACTTGCTGCAGAATGACCGAGTTCAATTTGAAAACTTCTGGTCTGAATTCGGTCCGACCCTGAAAGAAGGGATTCCGACGGATTCAACTCAGAAGGACAAGTTGCAGGATCTATTGCTGTTTCATTCGACCCAATCTGACAGAATGACAACCTTAGAGGAATACGTCAGTCGGATGCCGGCAGAGCAAAAGGATATCTATTTTATTACAGGTGATGATCTGTCCCAATTGAATCAAAGTCCGTACTTGGAAAAACTGAAAGAAAAAAACTTTGAAGTCCTGCTATTGGTAGATCACATTGATGAGTGGGTGACACAAGGCTTGCTTGAATTTAAAGACAAGAAATTAGTTAGCGTCGCCAAAGCCGGTCTAGATTTGGACACTAGCGAAGAAAAAGCCAGCAAAGACGACGAGCGCAAAATGCTGACCGAAAAATATTCGTCACTGATTGAAAAGTTTAAAAAGACCTTAGAAGCCGATGTTAAAGATGTTCTGATTTCGGATCGCCTAACCTCGACCCCAGTTTGTCTGGTAACTGACGAAAACGATCCTTCTGCCCAGATGCAGAAAATCATATCGCAAATGGGAAAAGGCGAGGGCGGCGGAAAAATTAAACGAATTCTAGAAATCAACCCCAAGCATCCGCTTTTCGAGAAGACTCTGTCTGCTAGCGAAGAGCAGCAGGGCGAATGGGCCGAGCTATTGTATGCACAAGCACTGTTGAACGAGGGCTCGCAGCTGCCCAACCCAGCAAAGTTTTCCAGACAGGTCGCCGATTTGATGATTCGCTCAATGAGTTAGGGCCAGCAACGCGAATTGGAATTGAAGTAAGCTTGATCCCTGAAGCGGCGACGGTTGCTCGTCCAATGAAAGATTTAAGCTAGGCCAAAACAAGGCCTTTGCTGAATCCAATTGAAACGCTCCGCCCGGACATTACTCCGGCCCCAAAATAAAATTTCTCAGATTTAGACCCAACGCACTGGGCGAAGGTCTTGTATTGCCTGTGGAATTCGCGGGGTTTTGAAAAGCGTTTCACCGTGGTACATGCAAAGTCGCTAGGCAGGGCTAAGGTCCATGGTCTTTCGTACCGATGAGAGCTCTGATTGTGAGTTTTCCTTGTTGTACGTGTTTTGAAAGGAGGAAAAACATGAATTTTCTACTACCAAGCGTTCTTGCCCTGATAATTCTGGTAAGTGCCGGCTGTTCAATTAAAGGATCGGTAACAGACGTTCCTGCCGATACCGGTGATTTATCCATTGGTATCGCGGAAAGCGATAAGACTGTCGCTGTCAACGATCAGAATAAGTCGCAGCTTGGGGTCAGTGGCTCTTGCAAAGGGTTTGAGCAAATCGAGGTTGAGGGCGTTATCTCAGCCAAAGTGAAATGCGAAAATGATCAGTTCAGTTTTGATGGATTGGATCTTTCAAAAGTTCCAGATGGCACCGTCGAGTTGACAATATATGGGGTTAAATTTGGAAAAAAGGGCACAAGCTCAATCGTAGTTCGCTTTATCAAGGACACTCTGATTCCAGTTGTGGCATTTAATTCTTCTGTGACTTCTAACGTGGGCAGCTCGACCGTTGCGGCATTCATGATCAATGGCGCGTGCTCTGAGAACGATCGCTCGGTCAAGGTGACCGTCGGGTCAGTTTCCCAATACCTAAGCTGCGCTGGTGGCGTATTTAGTAATAATTTGGATCTTTCTAGTTTGGTGGACGGCTCCTACACAGCCACAATTGCTCAATCCGACGCCGCTGGCAATCAGGGGACTGCGGTTAAGACAATTGTTATTAATCGGATTTCGCCTTTAATCTCGGTTTCTGCTGCGTCGCCGATCTTGGGAAACAGTGGATCTAATTTCGTATTTACCGTTAGTTATTCTTCTGCCACGGCAGTGACGTTGACTTCTTCGGACGTGGCTCTGACTGGAACGGCAACAGCAGGCTGTAGCAAAATAGTCAGTGGTTCGGGTATTTCAAGCAGAACGGTTACTGTTTCTAACTGTACTGGCAATGGTTCTGTTGGAATATCAATAGTCACAGGAACGGCGTCAAATGGCCCCGTAAACCTAGCTGACTTGGCAACGTCTTCGGCTTCTGCGACGGTGGACAATACAGCGCCAACTATTTCATCGATTTCAGCGCCGTCACCGACTTCTGGAAACTCTGGGGCAAGTTTTGCCTACACCGTGACTTACGATGGCAACATCACTGTTGTTACCACTTCAACTAATGTTACCCTTGGTGGTACGGCAACGGCTGGTTGTAGCAAAAGCATCGCCCAAGGCGCTGCGAACACGGCCATTGTTACGGTTACAGGATGCACTGGGAATGGAACTCTGAATGTCGCGTCGCTTGCCGCAGGAACAGCGACAGACGCTGTTGGGAATTCCGCTAGTTCTTATTCGACAGCTTCTGCAAACGCGACGGTGGACAATACAGCGCCGACTATTTCATCGATTTCAGCGCCGTCACCGAGTTCTGGAAACTCTGCAGCAAGTTTTGTCTACACAGTGACTTACGATGGCAACATCACTGTAGTTACCACTTCAACTAATGTTACCCTTGGTGGTACGGCAACGGCTGGTTGTAGCAAAAGCATCGCCCAAGGCGCTGCGAACACGGCCACTGTTACGGTTACGGGATGCACT
>CALQIT020000037.1 GCA_943330705.2 Streptomyces griseus | reverse complement strand
GACGGTCATGGTGCGATTGACCACATCCAATGAATCGTTATCGGTCACAGATAAATACTTGCTAGTGCCGAAGGTCATACCCGAGATGGCCGCTGTTGCCGGATACTTTCCGGTTGTATCCTTTGTTGGCGTGCCATTTAAGGTCAGGCCATTGGCGAATCCTCCTGTTTGCGTATAGCTGCTGGCATCAACTTTCTCAGTGTCGGCAGTCCCCGAAAAATTCATATGATAAAGTGCGACCGTGCTGTAACCAGCTTGCGTCCATGTCTTCGAAGACGGAGTGCTATCGTAGTTGCCAGCCAAATCTTTTGCACGAACTAAGAACGTATGGCTGCCATTCGAAAGACCCGAGTAGGCCTTTGGTGAAGTACACCCTGCATAGGAGCCGCTATCTAACTTACACTCAAAAGTAGCATTGGTCTCACTCGTGAAAGTGAAGCTAGCCACAGTTTGCAAATTGCTGCCAGGGAAGGTCGCAAGCGTGGTCGCTGGTTCCGTTGTATCTCGGGTCCATGCAAGCACTGCTGCTGCTGAATCAACGGCATTGAAGGTTTGCTTCAAACTCAAATTGAACGTTCCATCGCTGGATTTTGAAATCAGCCAGCTAAAGGTTCCGCCCTCACAGGTTTGAGTTAAACTGCTTGGATTGGTGACATCGGCAAGCAGCACCCCTGATAGGGTTATAACTAATCCTGCTGTGCAGGTGCCGTTCAATGTTAAATTAGCGGCATTGGCAAGATAAGGACTCGAGGCCGGCGATGTGATTATTGGTGGAGGAACGGAATTGCTATCGCGTATCCATTGCCGAGATGTCGCTGCCGAAATGTTGCTAGCTAAATCCGTTTGCGTCACTGTAAAGTCGTAAGTGGCATCTGAAGCCTTGGCAATCACATAACTGTAAACCCCCGCAGTGCAGGTCTGAGTCAGACTGGCAGAGGGGCTCACAATTTCTGCCGCAATCGCACCGGTCAAAGTTACAGTCGTATTGCTCTCACAAGTTCCAGAAATTGTGAGGTTACCAGGTGAAGTATAAGGCGTTGTCGCTGGATTTGAAACCACTGGCGCCGTCGGAACTGCCGTATCGCGAATCCAAGTCAAACTGACAGATGCAGAGTTCACCGGAACATTAGGATTTTCCTGACTGATCAGAAAATTATATCTTCCGTCCGTAGACTTCGCTACAACAAATGATTTAGGACTCGAAGTGCAAGTCTGGGTGAGTACGGCTGAAGGAGTCGTGACATCGGCAGCAACCAAGTCACCATCGATATTGAAGTTACCGACAGTCGGAGTATAGGCCGTATCGCAAGTTCCAGTAATCGTAATGCTGTTGCCGTTGGTATAGATCACACCGTTGGTCAAAGTCGGAGAAGAAAGAACGGGAGTAAATGGTATCGTATTATCACGAATCCACGTCAGTGAAGTCGAAGAAGAAGAATTTCCAGCTACGTCAATCTGAGAAATGGTGTAGTCATAACTACCATTGCTCGCTCGAGTTGCTGTAAACGAGAAAGATCCCCCGGAGGTGCAAGTAACAGTCGGAGCACTTTCTGGCGAAACATTGTCTCCAGTGCTGGTGACAATAATAGCTGCCGAAGCTTCACAGCTGCCTGAAACTACCAATGAGCTTGCATTCGAGGTGTAAGGGTTGGCAGCTGGACTTGCAACTGTCGGCACGGACGGAGCCGAAGTATCACGATTCCAAGTTCGTGAAGTCGAGCCAGAAATATTCCCTGCGAGATCGGTTTGCTTCACGGAATATCCGAAACTTCCATCGCTGGATTTGGTGATCAACCAGCTGTAGCCTCCGCTTGAACAAGTCTGTGTCAGACTTCCTGGATTGCTGACTTCTGCCAACAGAGGCCCAGTTAAGGCGACAGTCGCATTGGCTTCGCAAGCTCCAGAGATCGTCAGGGTGTTGCTATTGTTCGTCACCGAGCTCGCAGCCGGCGCCGTGATCGTTGGCGCGCTTGGCGCCACTGTGTCGCGAATCCAAGTGACTGTGACCGCACCCGAACTGATGTTCGAGCCATTTTTCTGCGAAAAATTCAGAGTGTAAGTGGCGTCAGAGCTTTTTGCGATGACGTAAGAAAAAGCTGAACTTGCACAAGCCTGAGTTAAGCTGCCAGCAGGAGAAGTAACATCTCCGCTTGCCACCCCTGAAAGAGTCACCGTATTGCCATCATCGCATGAACCATTGACTGTCAAAGTGCTGCCATCGGAATAATGTGTGCTCGCTACTGGTGCACTGATCACTGGTGTGGCCGGAATGGACGAGTTCTTCACCCATTGCACAGCTGTGACATTGGATGGGTTGGTATTTCCCGCTGGATCAGTTTGACCGACAGTAAAATTGTAGGTAGCATCAGTTGCCTGAACATAGGTGAAAGAATAAAGGCCGGCGACACAAGAAGTTGCATCTGTTGTTGCACCAGCTAAGTTCACTGTCGCCCCTGCTTCGCAGGTTCCTGAAATTACTAAACTGCCATCCGCCGAAGTGTATGGACTGTTAGAAGGATTTGAAACCACGGGTGCAGCTGGTGCTGCGGTATCTCTATTCCAAACTTTTGCTGTCGTGCCAGAAGTGTTGTCTGCAGAATCAGTCTGTGACACGGTTAAAGTATAGCTACCATCTGCTGATTTCGCGATCGAATAGCTGTAAGCACTCGCGGTACAAGTTTGGCTCAATGAGTTGCCGGTGACTTCCGCGGCCAGGACCCCTGATAAAGTGACCACAGCGTTTGTTTCGCAGGCACCAGATAGCGTGATCGAATTACCATTGGTTAAATGCGGACTTGACGCCGGAGTGGTGATTGTAGGTGCCGAGGGTGACGATGTGTCTCTTGTCCAAACCTGACTTGCAGCCACCAGCGCGCTATTGCCAGCTCGGTCCGTTTGCGAAATAGAATAGGTGTAGTTAGCATCAGAAGAATTATTCACCGTGAATGAATAAGCACTGCTGCTACAAACCATTGATGATGACGAGGGGCCACTCAAGGAAACCGTGGCGTTGTTTTCACAAGCTCCAGAAATAATCAAACTATCACCCGAAGTTACTTTAGGATTTGTCGTTGGTGCAACCACAGTTGGCGTTGCGGGGCGAACAGTGTCTCTTGTCCATGTCCCGGTCGCTGCACCTGAAGTTAAGGCACTGCCATTTGTCTGTGTCACCGAGTAGCTGTGAACGCCATCGGCGCCCCGATTGACTGTAAATGAAAAACTGCTCGATGCGCAAACCATACTGTTCGAGCTAGTACCCGAGAGATTGACAGTGTTACCGTCGGTGCAACTGCCAGCGACATTCACCGAATTTCCTGAAGAAAAATAGTCCGAAATAGCCGGCGATGTAATGACAGGTGTTGCTGGTAAACTCGAATTTCTTGTCCATGCAAACGCGAGAGACCCCGACTGATTGCCAAGATCATCAGATTGAAGGATCGAATAGTTGTAGCTGCCATCAGAACTTTCACCGACGCTGAAACTAAATGATGAATTGCTACAGGTGCTGCTGTTGGTTGTCTGTCCAGACAACGAAACTGTCGCTCCGCTTTCACAACCACCTGAAATATTAAAGCTCGAGTCTGCTGACGTGTAGGGATTAGCAGGCGAAGCCAATGTCGGTTTCGCGGGCGGAGTCGTATCTCGCGTCCACGTCACCGTTGCTGCCGGAGAAGTATTAACGCCGTTGGAATCCTGTGTGAGCGAAAAGACATAGGTCGCATCCGAGGATTGGTTGACGGTGAAAGAATACGCCGAACTTGAACAAGCAGCTGAATCCGTTGCCGATCCACTCATTGAAACAGTGGCCCCGTCTAAGCAAGTTCCTGAAATCGTCAGACTACTAGCCGTTGAGCGCAAGGGATTTACCAATGGAAAAAGAACAATAGGAGGAGACAAAGGTGTTGTATCAAGTCCTGGTGCTGTGGTCGTTGGTGAAGTGTCAGCTCCCGGATCAGATGGGTTGCTCGCTGAGTCGCCAGACTTACTGGCACCTTTGCTACAGCCACCGCTAAGAATAGAGAGGGCCACAATCGAGGCAAAGGTGAGAGCAGCTATTCGCGACCGTCTTGGCCCAAACATATGCCCCCATTGCAGAAAGTCCTGAGACCTTGTCTTGCTTCCTTGTGGGCTTGCCATGTCAGCTCCTAATCTAACTTATGTACTTCATCGGTATCGACGGATCTTTACTTAACCTTAATAAATGTCCGTAAATCCCAATTTGATTCAGGATGAACGCCTAGTCATCTCAAGGGTGCTGCCAATAATTTATTCATTAAAAAAAGTTAAATAATAGGAAGCACAGTCTTAATCGTCAGTTCCAAATGGGGACAAGAGCGTTTCAAATCAAGAATTCTTGTTTTGCCGTGAACTAGGGCCCTGGGTATGAATTGAGGCAGCAGCAATAAATTTGGGGGGACTTCAATTGACGGATCAAGAGCAACTCTTTGCTCAACTCGGCAGCGCTGAAAATTACAAAGTCGATAGCTATCGTCAGAACTTGGCCGAAAACTGCCCAGCCGAAACAATATTTTGTTCAGGTAGCGGCGGAGCGGATACCACCTGTTGCAACGTTGGAGATCAATGTAAACAGGCACCTTGGCCCTACGGTAAGTGGTGTTACTGTGATCAGACCCAAGCATGTAAAGAGCCGGCTACTGTTTGCGGTAAAAAGTGTTGTACTCCTGATCAAGAATGCGTCGGCTCTGGCAATACCCTGGGCTGTAGTGCTAAATCCTGTCCAACAACCTCTACAGTTTGTGCAGGACTCTTAGCTGGCAAAGCCTTCAGCATCTGTTGCGCCGCGGGAACCACCTGTTCACCATCCAACACCGGCGGTCCAAACTGTGTTCCTGTGCCGACGCCAACTCCGACGCCAACTCCGACGCCAACAACAACGGGGACCCCAAATAACAGTGGAGATACGCCAGTGACTCCAGGTCCCGGTCCAAAAGGGTCCGGCGACAGTTAGTATTGATATTACTTTTTTTCCTCTGGCACCACGTAGTAGTCCGGCTTTACGAAGTCGGGCATAAAAGGATATTTATAAGAGCGACTTAGGGAGATGGGCGGCTTGCCCACTTGTCGATAGGCTTCATCCCATGCCCAGGCTAATAGGACTGCGGCGCGGGCCACCATCTGTTGAAAAAAGAGTTTCTATTTGCTGAAGTGCCAACAAGACTTGTTTGCGGTCTGCGTATCGACGGCGCGGCCGTCTAGACAAGTTCCATTTTATGTAATTTCTTAAGAAATTTGACCAGCGGAAAAAAATGAACTCCACGATCTTTGACGGAATCGGCCCCCAGATAAACACCGAACGCGGCGTTGACTTTCTTTTTTTCCAATAGCTCAGCGCAAGATTTGCTCCACTCCTTTTTGTACTTGGCGCTATATTTCACTTCCAAAGCAATTTTTTTGGAGCCCACGGACAATATAAAATCGACTTCACCGGAATTATGGACGCCCCAGTACTCGATTTCGATAGTTTCTCCTTGATAGCCAAAAGCCGATCTAATTTCATTCAGGATAAAAGTCTCGAACAAGTACCCCGATCCTTCGTCCAAAGGATCATTGAGCTTACTTAGCAGCGCTCTGACGACGCCTGGGTCAAAAAAATATTGCTTTGGCTGAGCCACCTCTTTGACCTTGGCCTTCAGCAAACTAGCCGGAACCTCGAATGTGATCAAAGTCTCCTTAAGTATTCGAAAGTAGGAATCTAGCGTGGATCTTTTAACCCCGACTTCACGAGAGACTTCGCTGAGATTCAGAACTTGAGCGTTCATCATCGCCGCATGTTTTAAAAATCGGCTGTATTTGCTCAGATTTCGAACCAATGCCTCTTGTTGGATTTCTTCTTTCAGATAGGTCCGTACATAGGAAGACAAAAATTCTTTCTTCTCATTAAGATCTGGTAGACGAAGAACTTTCGGCAAGGTGCCGAATCGCAAAATAAGATCAATATCAAAATCAAAATCCATTTCGGCAGAATTGATCGGAAACATCTCGCGCGTCCAGGCTCTTCCCGCTAACAAATTGGAATGATGAGACCGCAGCTTTCGGGCACTGGATCCCGTCAAACAAAACGAAATAGTGTCTTCGAACCTGGAGATCAAATCTTGAACTTCATCCAAAAGCTCTGGTAGTTTTTGAATTTCATCAATCACAACCCAGCTCCCCTCAGGCAGCGCCTCGACCTGCTTTGCCAAAAGCGATGGATTCGTTTCGTATTCCATAAACTGAGATGCCTTCAGTAAATTCACGTTCAGAGCAGGCTCGATATGGCTTCGCAACCAAGTGGTCTTACCTGTTCCCCTTGGTCCAAATAGAAAAAAACTGCTCTTGGGACGCTTAAGTTCTCTTTTGAAAACTTTCATATTTTATACCAATTCTGTAATATTTGAGGCAAATTTTACGGAATCAGTATAAAATATGCCGCCTTCTATAGCAAGCTTTTTAAAAGGGCATGCCGTATCGACGGCACATCCTTTCAGAGTCCGTGGCGGTCCCGCGAGACCGTAACCCGAAACTTGGGCTTTATTGGTACGGGCAATGGCATGAACACGGTTTTAACTATGAACACGGTTTTAACTATGAACACGGTTTTAACTATGAACACGGTTTTAACTATGAACACGGTTTTAACTATGGACGCGGTGTAAATGAGTTTTCTGGCTACTTCTCAACCAGGTCAAAAGTCCACGATTTTCCCTAACCCCTAGTTCACGCTTGTTTGTCGAATACAGGAGTTTAGAATCAACTAAGCGAAAATGATTGCACTAAAGACTGGACGTATTGTTGAGTGAACGAGAACCCGAGTTAGCAGCTAGCGAGAGCGCCAAGCGATTCAACCTGAGGAAGAGCCCGATTCCGTATTTTACTGCGCTCATCACTCTCGCTGCCATCTATTTTCTGTCTATACGTTTTGGACTTCTCTTTACGACCGCCAGCCAAGCCTCACCGGTGTTCCCCGCGACCGCGTTCGGTTTCGCAATTTTGTTAATTTTTGGTATGCGCTTCTGGCCAGCAGTGGCACTTGGCGCGCTGGTCGCAAATGCCGTATCGGGCGTACCAATTCTTGCGGTTCTCATGATGACCATAGGTTGCACTCTTGAAGCGACGATCGGTGCTTGGATCTATCGAGCGATACAAAAAAGGCTGATTGTCTCGCCCCTATATGGAAATGTCGTCAGCACTGTGGCCAGCTCTTTTGTGGGCGCAGCGACATCAGCGACAATTGGAGTCCTTGCATTAAAAATCGGCGGAGTTATTGCCTGGAGTTCCTTTGCCAGCGTCTGGGTAACCTGGTTTGCTGGCGATTTCACTGGCGGCATTGTTTTCACGCCGATTCTGCTCGCCTTTGCCGCGCCCAGGTTGGAACCACGTCCGCGCCTGATCGCTGTGCTCAAGCTTGTCGGAGTCAGCGCGCTGTTACTTTGGCTCGTTCTGATTCGACCCGAAGGTGCGCCGTTCGTCATGTTGGTTTTTCCTTATGTTGTCTTTTGCGCCATTGTCGCTGGCGAATGGGGTGTTCTGAGCGGCCCAATCGCTGTCTACCTTGTCGGAAGCTGGTCCACTCTGCAAAGATTTGGTGCCTCGCCACATGGCGCGACGAACTCAAGTCTTCTCGATCTTCAGATTCTTTTAGTTGGTGTCGGTATCACGGCAATAGTGCTGAAAGACTTCAAGAAATCAGGCCAAGGCATTCTTGGCATGGCAGGTAAGGTTCTTTTGTGTGGTCTGGCTTTCGCGACATGCGGATTTCTTTTCGCATTCGAAATAGGTAAAGAGAAAACCTCAAGCCAATTTGCAAACATCGCAGATAATGTTGAACCTATGATCTTGGATCAAGCCAAGCTTTACTTCACCGCCCTGAATAGCGGTGCCGGTTTATATTCGGCCAGCAAAACCGTTTCAAGAAGTGCTTGGCGAGAGTTCATCGCGCAAATCAAACCTAGCGAAAATCTGCCTGGGCTGCGCGGCCTGGGCGCCGACTACTTGGTCGCACCAGGCAAGTTATCTGCGTTCATTGAGTCGATTCGAAACGACGGCGCAAAAGAGCTTACCTATCACGCTGTTGCTGGTGGAAATCTGGCACCTCGTGAGCATTACATCGTTGCCTACATAGAGCCGATTGAAAGCAATTGGCCCGCTTTGGGTTTAGATATGGCGACTGAACGAGCGCGAAAGACGGCCGCTGACTTCGCTCGTGACACAGGTGAAATAGCAATCACCGACAGGCTGACGCTCGCTCAAGACAACCAGAAACGCCCTGGTTTTCTGATTTTCAAGGCCATCTACACCAACGGGAACCCTCCTGCAACGGTCGAGGAACGCCGGTCCCGGCTCGTTGGCTGGTTGCATGCGGCCGTTGTCAGTGAAGACTTCTTTTCAGCTGCGCTTATGGGCAATCAGTTCCGAGGTCTCACCTATTCAATTACCCAAGGTGAAAAATCCGAAGTGATCATCGAAGCTGTGGATTTTAAGACTTTGTCTTCGATCGGCGAGAGATCGCTTAAACTTAAAATCGCCAATCAAGACTTTACAGTGCGAGTAAAGCCATCGGCTTTGTTCAACGCCGATCGCGATCCGTTAGCATACTGGGTAGGACTCGCGGGAGTTGTGATCAGTCTTCTGGCTGCAAGTTTGGTCGCCGAGATCGATTCAGTTAAACGGCGCGCAATTGTGTTAGCAGATGAAAAAACCGCGCAGCTTCGAGCAAGTGAATTAAGGCATCGAACCTTGTTTGAGACATCGACGGATGCGCAATTGACCCTGACACCACCTTCTTGGACGGTTAGCGTTGGAAATCCAGCTGTGATCAAGCTATTTGGAGCGCGAGACGAGGCAGACTTTAAATCGCGTGGCCCCTGGGAATACTCCCCAGAGCGGCAGCCCGATGGGTGTCTGTCGGTTGAAAAAGCTAAGCTGATGAAGGAAGCCGCAATGCGCGACGGCTCCAATTATTTTGAGTGGACCCATAAAGACCTTTCTGGAAGAGAGTTCCTTGCTTCCGTAAAACTAGTTAGAATAGAAATCGATCAACAAACGCAATTACACGTCACAGTGCAAGACCTGACCGACTTAATGGCGCTCAAGAAAGCTGAAGCAAAACTTATTCATACCGCCAAACTAGCTTCGTTAGGCGAAATGTCAGCTGGTATCGCTCACGAGATTAATAACCCACTCGCGATAATAGACGGAACAGCCAACCTCCTTTTAAAGTTTGCGAATGATCCTGAAAAATTGAATTCGAAGGTTCAAGCCATCAAAAGGTCAGTTACGCGAATTTCAAAAATAGTAAGTGGCCTAAAGAAGTTTTCTGGCTCAGGCAAAAGGACCGTCTATGCCAACCAATCAATCAGTGCTTTGCTGAATGAGGTTGCGACCTTAGTAGAAATTAAGTCTGGTAGAGAAAATGTCGCGTTAAAGTTTGAGACGAAAACTAACGCCCAGATATTTTGTAATTCAATTGAGATTGAACAGGTATTGATCAATTTGATTTCTAACGCAATTGATGCTGTTAAATCTCTACCTGAAAAGTGGGTGAATGTTTCAACCCATGATGACGGCAAATCAGTAGTCTTGAAAGTAACCGACTCTGGTGCTGGCATTCCTGCAAAAATTCGCGAAAAAATCTTCGATCCATTCTTTACGACCAAAGCAACTGGCGAAGGAACTGGGCTTGGATTGTCGATCTCAAAAGGGATTTTGGACGAGCATAAAGCTTCAATTTCGGTTTTAGCTAGCAGCCCAAACACTTGTTTTGAAATTCGATTCCACAAAGTGGAGATAACAAATGCAAGTTAAAGTATTTTTTATTAAGGGTTTTCCACAATATTTTCGTAGGTTACTGTCTATAATC
This sequence comes from Streptomyces griseus, assembly GCA_943330705.2. Classification (GTDB taxonomy): domain Bacteria; phylum Bdellovibrionota; class Bdellovibrionia; order Bdellovibrionales; family Bdellovibrionaceae; genus CALQIT02. The sequence goes on along the minus strand of CALQIT020000037.1, from coordinate 16,991 downwards.
TATCTTTCTGTGGATAAGCTCATATTTTTCAACGGAGTTTGTAGATTCAGTTTTCATTATGTTGGCAATATTTCCAACTGATTCAATAGCCGCAAAGCCTTGCACAGATTGAACCCGAAGCACGAGCGGTACCCCGACAGCCTTTGCGATTAAGCAGCCAAAACTTCGATGGTCAGTTTTGGATAGAGAATCGTTGCAGACCCTACCGGAGTCGGTGCAGCCACGAGGGCTCTTTCGGAAGCGAGGCTTCGCCAAAACGCAGAGGTCCCCGAAAATCATCGGCCTTAAGTCGAATCTGCCACCAATTTTCATCATTTTAGGTGGTTCTACCACCACTTTTCATAAAAATTGGTGACTATGGGGCTGTATTGCCCTACCTTGTAGACTATGTATAAACGAGTCCTTAGATTGAATTCAATCCTCGAGCGTAAAAGTGTTTTCCTCTTCGGTCCTCGTCAGACGGGAAAGTCGACGTGGCTAAAGTCGACATATAAAGATGGGTTGTACATCAATTTATTGTCTGCGAAGGTTTACGACGATTATCTCAAAAACCCCAACGCTTTGGCTTCTGATATTCAGTTGTTTCAGAGGAAAAACAAATCCAAGATTATTATCATTGATGAAGTCCAAAAGCTTCCACATTTATTGGACGAAGTTCATGCACAAATTGAAGAAAATAAGGACCTAAGATTTATTTTAACTGGCAGCAGCGCCAGAAAATTAAAACGCTCTGGTTCCAATCTTCTGGGTGGCAGGGCCAGTTGGAAAAATCTTTTCCCGCTCGTATTTCCTGAACTTAAGGCGGAACTAAAGAGCAATTCTGATCTTGCGAAAAGAATCAATATCGGGGGTCTTCCCAGTATTTATACATCCACAAATCCAGCGGATGATTTAAGTGATTATATTGGTTTATATTTGAATGAAGAGATTAAGGCCGAAGGCTTGGTCAGAAATCATCAGGCCTTTCATCGTTTTTTGACGGTGGCCGCTTTGTCGAACGCAAAACAGATCAATTTTACCCAGGTCGGCAGCGATGCACAAATTCCACCGCGTACAGTGCATGATTATTTTCAAATTTTAGAAGACACTTTGATTGGATTTATGCTGTTGCCTTTTACGGAAACAACAACTCGTAAGGCCGTAGCATCAGCCAAGTTTTATCTCTTTGACACCGGGCTGACGAACGCTCTGCTTAAAAGAACAAGCGCCTCAGTAGGCACGCCAGAATTCGGCGATTTACTAGAGCAATATGTGATCTCAGAAGTGAGGGCATTTCTATCATATTCAAACTCCAAGTTTGAAATGCAATATTGGAGATCTACTTCACAAATGGAAGTGGATCTGATCTTAACTTCGCCAAGTAGAAAGATAGCCATTGAGATCAAATCAAAAAATGAAATCAGCAACAAAGATATTAAAGGTCTAAAGGCCTTCTGCGAGGATTTTCCAGATACAAAAAAGATCGTCGTCACCCTGGACGCACGAAGATCCATTCGTCCCGACGGAGTTGAGGTCTATTCTGTTTTGGATTTCTTGCAAGATCTTTGGAATGGTGAGATTTAGTCAGGAAAGGTCTCTTTGTGAAAATAAACCAAGGACTGGCCACGCATAGTGCTGAAGACAGTGCAAGACAACGATTGATTCCCAGCGTGTTCACAGACTAACAACCCGAGGGGCTTACGGGTCAAGAGCTGGGGTGCCCGACGATGAGCTCATTGTTCAGATCGCCGTTGTCCCCATCCAATGGGCGCAACAAAGAAGCGAAACACTAAATATTTACTAACACCCTAATTTTAAAATGACCACCTCTACATTTGGTAACACTTAAACAGTTCTTGAGTTGTTAGTGGTATTCCGTAAGTTAACACTGCTTCTCCGGCTTTTTCATTTCCGTTTCCAAACAGAAAATTTGAATCGAATTTTAAAAGTATTGTGCGAACGGTAGAAGCAACACAGTGTCCACTAAGTGGGCTGCAGTTTCACTCATCCGTCTAGCGCCGCAACTGGGGCAGAATCCCCGGCGTTTGCAGCTAAACGCGACTAAGTGTTCGAACTGGCAAGACTGGCATTGAACAAGCAGAAATCCATGGGCCAGTCCGGGCACTAAGCCCTGCAAAGGACTGCTACCCCAGATGCGATTGCGAAAAGCCATATTGTGTGAACTGCTACCCCAGTAGCCGTCCCAATTCAGTGGACTCAATTTACCACCAGAACCCCGAAGCGCCCCTGTCAGTCGTCCTCTGGTGGCGTGGCGCCAAACGAGATTTTGCTACCAAAGCGAATATCAGCGCCTGTCGTAGATCCAGTCAGAACTGCGCCACCTAAGATAGATCAATTCGAATCGTAGTAGGATTTCGAACCCACTCCCGCTGTCCCTGTAAGGTTCATCTCGGAATTTAGAATCAATCGATTGTTCGGGCCAAACGTAATTCCCTCATATTGCGGAGTTGCTCCACCAGTTAAGGCATGCTGACCAATCAAGTTGCCACCTTTGGTCATTTCATAAACTTTTCCCGACTCATGACTCAATAGGAACAATGTTTCGGTTGTTGGATTGAAAACAATGTCCGAAAGGTCGGCTGGAGTGTTCCAGACGAAGTTTTTAACATTTGAGATGGTTGTAAAGGCAGCATCAATTTGGAAGCTGTAAACACTGCGATTGAAAGAGGTTGATCCCTCGCGAACAGTCCAGAAGGTGCGAGTCATGCTGTCGTAAGCAACCCCTTCAGCACCCGAGTTCTTCTGTGTCGCTGTCCATCCAGCATTGAATAAGCCCGTCGAGTCATAGGTAAGAGCAGTCAGGCTTGATTTTGCCAAGCTTGTGCCCGTGGCAGGAATCGTTCCAATGAAAATATCTCCAATTTCATCGGTCAAGGCATACATCGAATTTCCGCCAGACTGACCTAGATAGACGATACCCTCTAAATCGCCGTCAAAGCCCGATCCGGTAGTGAAGCCGGTCAAAGAAATATCTCGCAAGGTTGTAAAGGACGCATCAGTTTCATGAATGTAGAAACTATTGTTGCGGATGAAATAGTATTTATTGCGAACGGAATCGTAAGTAACGCCCGAAAGATTGTCGACATTCGCGGAAGCTGTATCGAGAAATGGCGATAGAGCGGAAGTTGCCGTAGTCACGTATTTTGCGGAAGCATTGGCTACATTATTTCCATCGCTCGCTAGCCAAGACGTATGGATGGCGGTGCGGTAGCCATAATAGTAAGACGCCGCATTCGTCGCATCGTTCACCGCGACGACGATATCCTTAAGTCCATCTCGGTCGAAATCGTCAACTTCAAGGCCATAGGTGCCAGTGGAGCCAGCGGTCCAAGACCCGTAGTAGTCGGTAGTGCCGCCGGCAAAGGTTGTAAAGTTGTTTGCAGTCGAATCCCAACGATGAATGCTGTCTTTTGCATTTCGATTGCCTCGAATCAAATCCAAATATCCATCACCGCTAATGTCAGTTAGGCGCAGGTCGTAGGTCTGATCGTTGTCTCCTGTATTGGCAATAAACTGCACTGCTGCAAAAGTGCCATCGTTATTCTGCAATGAAAAGCGTGAGGCGCCGCCACGGTCGGTTGTGTTGTTGACACAGCCAGCAGTCGCAGATGAACGATTACCGAAAACAATGTCGACACGATTGTCTTTATTTAAGTCACCTAGAGCAACTGACTGATCGCAAAGTGTTTCTGTCACTCCGCCGAGAACCAAATTTGCGCAGCTAAAAACCGCACTGCCATTGTTAGTGCAGACAACATCCGTCTTTGCCTCGCGGTTAACTACGAGAAAATCTAAATAGGTATCACCATTGAGATCAGCCGTTTGTATATCTTGGGCATCGCGCTTATTGATTTCAACTTGGTAATCTGCGAGAACTCCAGTACCAGTGAAATAAGTGAAAGTTCCGTTACCAACGCCTTTATAATAGCAGGTGTTGTTCGCCAATTCATTCACAATCACTAAATCCAATATTGTATCACTGCTATTTAGATTACCGGCAAAGCCCTTCATTGCTGGGGTTACAGTCGTCAATGAAGTGGTGCAAGATGGAAGTTCTTGTCCCGGGGTCCAAGTCGTGCCGCCATTGCTATTTAGGTAAATCCTCGACCGTCCTCCGAGATTATTCACTAACGCTATATCGAGGTCTGTATCGCCATCAAAATCACCAGTAATTACACCGCGGGTGTCAGTAACCACTGGGCTTGCAGCAGCGCCACCGATCGCGATGCCAGCAGAAAATCGGCCATTGCCATTATTAATTAAAATTCGTGCTCCGCCGGCCTTATTCGCTAAGATTATATCCATGTTGCCGTCCGCATTCAGGTCGGCTTTTTCCATGGAATTATTGGCGGTCGTATTTAAAACGGCTGAAGCAATTACGGGGGCTGTCGCTGTGATAAAAGCAAAAGTGCCGTTGTCAGTCAGCAAGTTAAATCCTGCGCTAGGACCAACTGCTATGGAATTAGTTCCGTAGGCATTAGTTGCAATGGCGGCGTCAAGTGTGGTGCTGACAGTGCCAGCGCCCGTGCAAGAGTGAATGCGAAGAACATAAGTTCCCGTCGAACCAGTAAGTGTTTTACTGCAACTAGCTGTACCCGTGGTATTCAGGACAGCGTTACTTGCAGTAAATGAGACGCTGCTATAATTGGTGATCGTAATCGTATAGGTGACATTGTGCGAGCTAAGAGCATTCGTTCGAGAAGGAGCACTGATTACGACAAGCGGCACCGAATTGTCATATTGATAACTGACGGCAGCGCTGGAGCAAGTCGCGTTCCCAGCGGCATCACTCACTCGTGCCCGAAAGTTTGTAGTCGTTGCGCTCATCGCAGATCGTGTAATTAAGGCTGAAGTCCCGGTCTGTCCGGTCAATGCGCTAGATGCGACTGAGGTAAGGGTACAGTCAGTGCCCTCGTGCAAGGTCATGACGTCTGAGCTTGTGAAATTTCCGCCGCCAGTCAAAGTGATGCTAAAAGTGGGAGTGTCATCATTGCTTGGGCTTGCTGCTGGACTAGACAATGCAATGACGGGAAGAGCGGGCGGAGTACTGTCGTGATTGAATACGACTCCGGTTGGTGAACAGCTCGAAATTCCCAAGGTATCAGTAACTTTTGCGGTGAATGTCCTACTGCCGTCTGCAGTAAGAGCAGTTCTGGTGAGAGCGGCTGAGACTCCTGTTTGACCAGATAGACTTGTCAATGCCGTATCTGAACAATCTGCTGCTTCATGAAGAGTGATAACATTTGAACTTTGAAAGACCCCACCACCGGTCAAACTAACATTGAATGTCGGTGTTGAATCATTGGCCGGTGAACTCGCAGGGCTGCCAAGAGAAATAAGCGGAATCGCAGGGCCTGGGACCACAACAACAGTTGGCAGGCCATTTGACTTTGTCACTCCAGCAGAGCTCACCCGAATCGACGTTGTGGTTCCTAGTGTAGCCCCCGTGAAGACAACGTTGTAGGCTCCTGATCCATTATTAGCGTCGGAGATAGCACTAAAGGTTCCACTTGCCTGGCCCGCTTGTGATGTATGAGAGAATACGAAATTGCTAACTGGAATTCCGCTCCCTAGTATATTTTCATTTTCATCTTTCGGTGTGAAAGTGATGGTCACCGTACCGGCCACACCTACATTAGTGGTGGAGCTTGCTGGTGTGATATTAAGTATGAGATCTGATTTGGCAAGGTTGAGGTCGCCGGGTGCAACGGCAACTGTGACTATGGATGAAATAATCTTACTATTGACGACAGCTGAGATTGTCGTAGCTGTTCCACTGCGAATTCCCATTACTGTGACCGCGTACTGACCCGTGCTTGAATTGTACACAACGCTTCCTAAGCTGCCAGTGCTGGTACCACCCGACAGAGAGAAGGCCACACTCAGGTTGTCCAAACGAATATTCGCTCCCGAGCTATCCTTAGGTTGAAAAGTCAAAGTGCCGGAAGATCCAGATTTAATAATTGCACTGTCGATAGTTAGAACTGACTTTTCGGCGCTGAATTCAATTGGCGCATTGACGGCACCGGGGATGTCTCCGACGGAAAGGCGGGAATAAAGGTTGCAACTTGCTAGGAGAGATGTAGCTAAAGTTCCTGAAATCAGTAACTTCCACTTTGATAAGCACACATTCTCCTCCTAGTTAAGCTGGGTGCCTTCGAACTAGTACCTTTATCGGTCTAAATTACCTTTAGATTGAGTTAATGTTCCTCCAACCAGCGATTCCGTATGAACCACTATGAAACGCTTTTCGAAACCGCGCGAATTCCTCAGGCAATACGAGGCCTTCGGCCTTTGCTCCGGGTTTTAATTTGACAAATTTTATTTTGCAGCCGGAGTGATGTCCGGGCGATGTGTTTCAATTCGGGAACAAATTGGGGTTCTTGACCTCAGGAGGAGTTGAATGCGAACTTCAAATAAAAAACCGGCGGGTCGTCGTCTTCAAGTAATGTCGCGGTGACAAGCACCGCAAGCCTTTCAAAATATCGTCGTTTGCTTCCAACTTGATGAATCCATTTTTTGGCCGGCAGCTGGAACTTGAGAACACTGGGACGCTTTGATCTAAAATAATAAAGCTACTGCGGTCCAGGCACAGATGCTGGGCCAGAAATTAGAAACCTAGAAAAGATCCGCTTTTCTCAATTTTGCTCTAATAAATTGCGGACAGTGGTTTCCAAATGGGCTGCCGTTGCTGCTGAGGCTTGTACTGGCGCTCCAATGTTTAGTTCGACGGGAAAATGAATTCGCTTTGGAATTTTATGCATTGATTTGCCATCTTTATGGCTAAAGAAACTACCCCAAAGACCCTTCAACGACATCGGGATCACAGGGACTGGATCTTGTTTTAGGATGTGTTCAACGCCGGGGCGAAAGCGATTGAGCTCTCCTGTTTGGGTAAGCATTCCTTCTGGAAAAAGACAAACCAGGTCACCGTCACGAAGGGCCTCAGAGATTTCGACAAAAGCTTGATTGAAGATCTCTAAATTTTCATTTTTCCCAGCAATGGGAATTACCTTCGCTTGAGTGAAAAAATATTTTGCGCCAGGCATATTCATAAACTTGTAATAAAGTACAAATCGAATCGGACGCTTGACCCGGCCAGCGATCACCATCCAATCCAGGTAGGTCACATGATTACAAACCAGTAGGGCGGGGCCCGTGGTCGGAACATGGTGTTCACCGCGGATGCGCACCCGGTACAGAACATGAGTCAGAACCCAACTGAAAAAACGCAAAGTAAATTCAGGCACCAAAGAATAGATAAAGAAGGAAACAAGTAAATTTAGCACCGCGGTCCACAGAAATAGTTGAACAATACTTAAATTGAATTTTTGGCCGAGAATCAAAAGTAGGGACGAGATCACCATAAAAAGTGCGTTGATAAAATTATTTGTCGCAATGACTCTGGATCGGTGCGAGGCAGGGCTTCTATTTTGGATCAGAGTATAAAGGGGAACCGTAAATACGCCACCACAGATAGCAATTGCGAATAAATCGAACATCAAACGAAAGGCCGCTGGATGGGCCAGAAACTGGGTTAGGCTTAGCAAGTCGGTGCCACTATATTGCCAGCCATTGCTAGCCCAAGCTAAATCGGCCATGAAAATTGTCATTCCCAAGGATGCGGGTGGAACTAATCCGATCTCGACCCGACCGAAAGAAAGTTTTTCGCAAAGGATTGAGCCGCAAGCAATACCGATGGTGAACAGGGCTAAAAATAGAGTGATAACATGCTCGTTTCCGTGCAGCACATCTTTGGTAAAGGTGGGAAGCAAGGTCAAAAGAACGGCCCCAAAAAACCAAAACCATGAAATCCCAAGAATAGAATTAAAAACAGCTTTTTGTGGGTAGATTTGTCTAATGTTTTTAAGCATTTCAGGAAATGGATTGAGTTGGATTTTTAACTCAGGATCTGAAATAGCAACCTTTGGGATTTTTAAACTGGTTAGGATTCCTAAAAAAGAAATTAGAATCAGGGCCCCGGTCAGCCAAAGTGGTCCTTGTGGGAATATAGACTGCAGACCGCCAGCAAGGCCGCCGGCGATGGTACCAATGAGAATTGCTAAAAAGGTTCCAACTTCGACATAGGCATTGCCCGAAAGCAGATCGTTTTCGCTGACAAGTTCTGGGATAATACTATACTTAATCGGCCCGAACACGGCAGAATGTAGCCCCATTAAAAAAAGACAAAAGATCAATAGCCAATAGTGCTGCTGGTAGAATCCAAGTCCTGCTAGCAGCATAATTCCAAGCTCTGCGACTTTCACCCACCGAGCAATAGTCGCTTTTTGCATTTTGTCCGCAAGCTGTCCAGACAATGACGAGAAAAGAAAAAATGGTAAAATAAAGATTCCGCTACACAAAGGCACAAGAACCTGCGGCGACAAACCGGACACGCTAATACTTTGAAAAGTAATCATAACGACCAGTGCATTTTTTAATAAGTTATCATTCAGGGCACCGAAAAATTGAGTCCAAAACAGAGGACTAAATTTGGAGTCTTTAAAAATGAGTTTCAAGGACATTACTTGAGGCCTTCTTTCGGTCAGTCAGTTCTTCGGTTATTCAGTAGAACTCCCAATTTATCATACTCCCGATCAATCGATCAAACTTTAGGTCTTTCTGGTGCTTGCACCCCTAAAAATCGAAGGTCTCGATTTTAGTCCAGATTTTTTACATTGCTGGATCAAAGGTCTCATTAAGAACAAGGACTCGCCTAAACTGAAGACTGCGGTTCTTCCATTTACTCATTTGCAGAAAGGGACCGGTCCTATGATTCGTCAAGGCTTGAGTCTTATTGTTTTTCTTTTGGTTTCCGCCTGCGTCCAATCGGCAAAATTGCCGACGGAAATTGATCGGGAACCTGCCGGGAAGAGGGCTCGATCTGGCCACCCACAGATCTCTGATTCTAATGAAGATTCATCTGACGACCCAAGTGAAGCGACAAAGCAGAGGCAAGCAAAGCAGGGTCCAAGGCCTGAGCCGTCCATACCAGAAGATCAAGAAAATTTGCAAAAAAAATGTGCAGCCGGTCTAGAGACTGCTCCGAAAGAAATATTTCTTAACTACAAAGCAATGTTGGTTTCCTATAGCCCCCTTTTTCGAGTTGCCAATTGGACCCGTCATGAAATCTATAGTGACTCTCTAGAAAGAAGCTGCGCCGAAAGAGCCAATAAATTTATTGCGGACCGACGTCTAGCAAACGATTTTCATCTGACCCCAATTGTTACCAAAGACTATGCAAAAACTGGTTATGATCGGGGGCATCTGGCGCCTTCAGCTGACTTTCTGTGGAGCACCGAGGTCAATAGTGAGACCTTTTTTATGACCAATATGACTCCGCAAACGCCCCCTTTAAATCAAAAGGCGTGGAATTCTCTTGAGGGGCGCATCCGTCGTTGGGCTTGCGGTAATGGTCATCTGAAGGTCTTTACGGGCCCTGTTCTGAAACCCAGTCTACCTCGTTTGGCAAGTTGCGTGGCCGTGCCTGAAGAGTACTTTAAGGTGATTCTTTCCGACAAAACAGGGGACTACAAAGCAATTGGGTTCATCTACTCTCAGACGGATTCATCCGACCTGTGGATGGAAAGGGCCCTTCCTATATCCGAGGTTGAAAAACGCACTGGATTGCAATTTTTTACAGAGTTTCCAGATGATATTGCCAAGAAATTCAAGGAAGACCTCGATATCGAAAAATGGAAGAATTCTGAAACCGAGTGCCGGGCCTGTGACGGCGAAGCTAAGCCACCGGAAAAATAAACGGTTTTTTGCCGCAACGAGTTCCGTGTCAATTGGGGCCCGTGGATCAAGCGAAAAGTAGCCATAATCGTCGTTGACTAAGGAATCGGCCCTAGATACCTAGTCAGGCGACTCAATTTGTCTTTTTTTGGGGGATTCATGCAGCTGCTGATTCTTGGTGCCGCGCTAACGTATATTATTACGCTTTACTTCATGCGAAATCCACTTCGTCATTCCAAGCAGTTTATGTGGCGACGTTTTTTAAGTTGGTTTCCGCTAGGGATGACTTATGCGTTTATGTATATGGCACGCTATAATCTGGATGCTTTGGCCACCGCTGAGGTCATTACCAAAGCGCAGAAAAGTCAGATTTCTGGTTGGGGATTCTTTGTTTATGCGGTTTCTTTATTTTCAACGGGCCCTTTGATTGACAAGATCGGCGGGAAAAAAGGAATGATGATGGCCGCCATGGGTGCCTGCCTTTTTAATGTTCTAATGGGTTGGTCTTTATATCTTTATCTGCACGATCAGAACTCAGTAAATATCGTGATGACCCTGACTATTCTCTATTCGCTGAATATGTTCTTTCAAAGTTTCGGTGCAATTTCGACAATTAAGGTAAAATCGTTTTGGTTTCATGTCCGTGAGCGTGGCACCTTTGGCGCTATTTTTGGAACTTTGATTTCACTGGGTGTTTATTTTGCCTTTGACTGGACTGAAGCAATTGTGAAGGCGGTGCGGCCGGGTTTTACCGGCGAAAGCTATTTTTTTCGTGAGATGATTCAATCGGTTTTTGCCCTTCAACATTCAGAGGTGACTGCGTTTTGGTTATTATTCTATATTCCTGCTGCTATTTTGTTTGTGTGGGTTTTTATCGATCTACTGTTGATAAAAGATTCTCCTGACCAAGCGGGATTCGGCAAATTAGAAACCTACGATGCGTCCCACGGGGACACCACCGATGTCAGCACCTGGTTTAAGATTCTAAAGAGTGTGCTAACGAATCGTGTGATATTGATGATCGGAATTATCGAGTTCACTTCCGGCATTCTGCGTGATGGCGTGATGAAGTGGTATCGACTTTTTGCAAAAGACACTGGCTTTGGAATCGCGGAGATCATAAGTAACTGGGGTCTTTGGGCCTGTGTCACTGGAATTATTGGTGGTTTTTTTGCCGGCTGGATTTCAGATAAATATTTTCACTCGCGACGGGCGCCGGTTGCAGGAATTCTTCAGGTTGTGATGTTTATAGCCTGCCTTGCAATGGTGTTAACTGTGAATACAAATCCCTTAGTCATGGGAATCAGTTGCCTGGTTATTATGATGGCAGTCATTGGGGTGCACTCTATTATGTCGGGGACTGCGACCGCTGACTTTGGTGGGCGTAAAGGGGCGGCTACGGCAACAGGTGTGGCCGATGGATTTTCTAAGCTAGGGTCTTCATTTCAAGAGTTCATCCTTGGCGCAATTATCACAAAGGAAACTTGGCATTACTGGCCCTCATTTCTGCTTCCCTTTACGCTTTTGGGTTTATTTTTTGCGATTAAACTTTGGCGTGAACTTCCAGAGGGAACCAAAAAATATCTAGCTGAAGTCGAAAAAATTAAGCTGCGGTAGCGCCAGCGCAAAAATACAGCGCAATAGCGTCTCATTTTTGAGCACTGCCTGCCGGCGAATTCGTATTGCCCGGTAAGTGTTCGCGTTATTACCAGCCGATTCACGTATTTCATCATAAGTCTTCCGATTTAGGTCAAGTCGAGTCCTGAAATTTCCGTAAAGGGACTTATGGTCGTACTGCCCTTAGGTCTTAAAGCTCGAACGGTCGATGTCGCTATTGTTAGCATCGCGTTGGTGCTAGTGACTGCCTTCTACTCAGTTCTGCACATTGATATCGCCGAGAATTTCGAAAGCAACTTAATCCAAAGCAAGGAAATGAAAGCTCACCTTCAATCGCGCTTTGATTTAGTTATCGAAGCTTGTGGCAAGAAGTTTTCGCCGGAAATCTGTCAACGACTGAAGCGGCGTACAGAGCCCGTTAATTTTTTGGACAGTACCGTTATCGCGCAAAGGATCAATGCTGAATTCACAGAAATGGATTTGAAAAAAAATATTTTGGAGTTTGTTAACAGCGGTGAATCCTGGGATCTGGAAAAATCCCCGTACCAAGCGCTGGCTTCCTATCAGGCCTACCGCGATTCAAGCCTGCAAATGAAACAGGCGACCCTAGACATTGAGAAAAATATGGGCTTGGTCTCGCAAAGTAGTTTTTCCTGGTCACGAATTTTTCGTGCGCAATTTTTGCACGCGGGCTGGATGCACCTCATAGGCAACTTAGTATTTTTTATTTTAATTGCTGGTCCCGTCGAACAAAGACTTGGCGGAGCTCGTTTTATTCTGACCTATTTTGTTGGCGGGTTAGCAGGACTTTATTTGCATGTGCTTTTGTCAAAAAATCCTGAATCCTTTATTATTGGTGCTTCGGCAAATATCTTTGCGATTGCCGGGGCCTTTGCTGTGCTTTTTTGGAATAAAAAAGCAAAAGTCTGGGCCAGCTTTTTCGGGCTTATCAGTAAAGTTGTATTTGTTCCAACGCTTGTATTTTTTGGCGGCTGGATTATTTTGGGAGAGATCTCAGGGGCAATTCAAGCGCAAAGTGGATCCCGTGGTGGCGGGGTTGCTCATCTGGCTCATCTTGGAGGCGCTTTGATCGGCGCAGCCATCGCTTTTGCCAGCGACAAAATGCGACAAAAACCTATGTCTGCTGGGATGATTTATCCCTACGAAATAGATTTACAGGCGGTTGTCGATAAAAAAGCTGATCACGATAAAAAACTTAAGCTACTTAACCATTGGCTTGAGTTAAATCCAGATAACACTGAGGCCTTTATGCAGGCCAGCCGTGCCGCCTTTTTTCTATTGTCTTTGCAGACACCAAGCCGTCATTTAAAGAAGTTTCTAGAGAAGAACATGACCCGGGGATTTTCAGACATGCTAGAGCAAAAGAATCTTAAATTTTTTGCCAGCATCCCGCTGCAAGTCAATCTAGGTCAATATATCAAGCAAGCGGATCCTCAGAAGTTAATCTTGCTTGCCAATTTGCATTTAAAGAAGCAGCAGCTATGGCCAGCTATTCACTTGATGGATTTATTTTTGCAGCTTCATCCAAGCTCAAAACGGAGCGAATCAGTTATGACCACTATTCAAGAAGTCTGGGTCGAGTATTCTGAAAAACTTCAGCAAGACGGCGACATCGAAGCCTATCTGAATAGTCATCACAATTCAGTGCTTGCCGATTTGCAAATAAACGCAAATGTAAAGTCAGCATGAGGTTTTGCGAAAGATGAAAACAAAGATGAAAGATAAATTTCAAATTGAAACAAATACGCAAAATGACTTTGCCCACTTAGATTCGGCGACGTTTACTCAGCGACTGATGGCATTTGTTTTGGATAGTTTGCTTGTGAGCGCACTCTTGGGGGCAGAAAGAGTGCTGGTGGCCGCGTTAAACGGTGGCCCTGGGCCAAGCGGTGGCTCGTCTTCTAGGACTGCGGATGCGGTTGTCTTTCTAGTTTACTACGTTGTTATGCAGATGAAGTACCAAGGGACTTTGGGCAAGCGAATTGTCGGATTAAGAGTTGTCTCTGAAAATTCGACGAATCAATTGACGTTTGTGCAGCTTGGACTACGCGAAAGCCTGGGTAAGTCGTTCAGTTTTCTATTGATCGGTGTTGGCTTCTTAATGATTCTTTTTTCAGACGGGCGTAAGTCGCTGCATGATATGCTGTTTAAAACCCGAGTCGTGTCGCTCGCGTCCATCGAAGGGGGCGGCTTCCTTCGCCAAATTGCAATTCTTATTGCTGTGCTCTTTGGTTTGGGTGCGGGGACGGCAGGGCTTCTTTATTTTACAGTGCTTTATACCCCCTATCCGGTCGAGCAAATGGCAAGACTTTTGCGCGCCGAAGGATGGGAATTCAAGGGGATTCACGGCAGCATAAAAAAGGGCCTGTCGGTTGATAGTATTAAGTACCGCTCGCAAGACTATCATTTCGATTTTAATGATGTTTCGTTTTCGATCAGCCAATCGGGAAGGATTTTGGATCTGCTTATTCTGAGTGACCGAATCACTAGCTATGTTGTTGATGACTTGTCGATTGGCAGCGGAGTGATTGAGGTAAAAGGTAAAAATATTTTGGCGCAGGATTCCGCAGGATCCAGCCGCAAAGTCAAAGACACTGCTTTAGCAGAGAAGCAATTGAAACAGGAAAAGCCGTTGCGCTTTCAAGTGCAGACCGTAGATATAAATAGCTTGAAAATTATTGGCGCCGGATTTGGCAGGAACATCGACATAAACAGGTTGAATTTGACCGACCTCTTGTTTGATGGAAAGAAAATTAGCCTAGGTCGGCTTTATATGGATTCGTCATTAGTTAGTTTAGATATGCAGAAGGTGGTCCTTAATGACAATCAGCTAGAAATGCCGACACCACTGCGCATGACAATAAAAAATTCAGGATTTCCTGAATTCCTACTGCGCGATCTGACGATACTGGCTAAAGCTTCTGGCGAATTGAAAGATCTTTTGCCGGAAAACCTGGATGTGAAAATTGAAAATTCATTTCATATTCAGTTAACCCGTGAAAAGTACAGTTTGACCTTGGATCGATTTTTTCCTGGATCTTGGATGAAATTGCCAACCCCGATTTCGATGATCAATTTAAGTCTGCAGGTTCCTAGGGCCGCCACATTGACTGACCAAGTTGTAGCCATGCAGGGAAATATCTGGATCAGAAATGCTCAGTTTTCGCTGCGTCCAATTCGGCAGCTTTCCGAACTTAAATCCAGCGGGATCCAAGGATTCTGTCAGCGTGGCCCACAGATCTACGAATTAAGAATAGATCCATTTGCGAAGAAAATGGATTTTTTGGCTCTCACTGGGCCTAGCGCAGTCGCCACCGAAGAGGCTTTAGCGCAGCTTTACTACCAGCAAACACTGAGCGCGGTGACAACGGATCAGCGGACTGAAATTGCAAGTCACTCGCCGTTTTTTTCGCCGCCAGTTAATTTGCCCGCCCAATCCTTAGCGACTGTTTTGCCTGGTCCGCCCGTAGTCAGTTCAGTGGGCCCGGCAGTGCAGATTGAAGGCAAGCGCTCGATGGCCTCGACACCTGGAATTATTTTACCTATCGGCGCTTCATTACCGGCAAAAAAGACTAAAGCGCCAGAGCAATAGACATAGCTTGTCGGCCTAGCCCAGCTTAATTTGTGATTTTTTTTCAAGGTAATAGTCCCAAGTGCCTTCAGTCACTTGCAGATGACTTTTATCCAGTTCAAATACTTTGGTGGTAATTTCCCTTAAAAAGTGGCGGTCATGGCTAACTATCATGACGGTGCCGTCAAAAGTCTTAATTGCGTCGAGCAAGACTTCTCTGGAGACTATATCCAAATGATTTGTGGGCTCATCAAGTACTAAGAAATTTACAGGGCGGGCCAAGATAGTAGCTAAAACCACTCGGCTTTTTTCGCCGCCAGAGAGGACAGAGATTTTTTTGTCCACGTCGTCACCGGAAAACTTAAAAGATCCGAGTAGGTTGCGCACAAAGCCGATGCTTGAGTTTGGAATGCGGCTATGAACTTCTTCGATCACCGTCGAGTTCGGATCGAGAACGTCCAATGAGTTTTGGCTAAAATATCCGAACTCAATGCTTGGGCCAAGAGTTGATTTTCCCTCGGAAG
This sequence comes from Streptomyces griseus, assembly GCA_943330705.2. GTDB lineage: Bacteria > Bdellovibrionota > Bdellovibrionia > Bdellovibrionales > Bdellovibrionaceae > CALQIT02. The sequence continues at coordinate 1,520 of CALQIT020000037.1, read as the reverse complement.
GATCGGTTTGACCGGTGATAATTTTAAGTAAAGTCGATTTGCCTGCTCCGTTGACGCCGACAACTGCAACTCGGTCTAAGCGCTTGATCAGGGCATTTGCCTGATTAAAAACTAACTTTGTTTTACCTTCTGCTGTTTTCCAGATTTTCCCAAGCTGTTCAATTTTTAAGACTTCGTCGCCTCCGCGGGGCGGGTTGTTCCATTCGAAACGGATTGCCTTTTCTTCTGGCGGAATTTCAATTCGATCGATCTTATCCAATTTTTTAACCCGAGATTGAACTTGGGCGGCGTGGCTGGCGCGAGCGGCAAAGCGGGCAATGAATTCTTCTTCTTTTGCTAACATATCTTCTTGGCGTTTGGCGGCGGCGATCAATTGCTCTTTGCGAATTTCCTTTTCGCGAACATAAAAATCATAGTTTCCGGTATAGGTGGTGATTGCTTTATTGGCGACTTCGACGATTTTACCGACAATTCGATTCATGAATTCGCGATCATGGCTGGTCATTAAGACGGCACCCTTAAAGGATACAATCCATTCTTCAAGCCAAATAATGGATTCTAAATCAAGATGATTTGTGGGCTCATCCAGTAGCAACAAATCTGGCTTCAAGGCCAAAATTTTTGCCAAGGCAATTCGCATTTTCCATCCGCCACTAAAGGACTCGGTTGGGCGATGGTAATCTTCGGGTCCAATTCCTAAGCCAGTCAGGATCTCGGCGGCACGACTTTCAATATCGTAGCCACCAAGGCGCTCGAAATCAGCTTGAAGTTCGCCGTATTCCTCAAGCACTTTGGTCATACGATCTTCGTCAAGGGGTTCAGAAAGTTTGGCCTCAAGAAGCTGTAGGCGGGTCTGAATTTCAATAGCTTTTCCAGCTGCTGATTTGACTTCGTCGAGGGCTGAGCGGCCTTTCATTTCTTCGATATTTTGTGAAAAATAGCCAATCACAAGCTTATTGGGCCTCGAGACCGTGCCTTCGTCATAACCCTCTTCATCGGCAATAATTCGAAAAATCGTCGTTTTGCCAGCGCCATTCGGACCGACTAAACCAATTTTTTCTCCGGCGTTGATTTGGAACGAGGCATTTTTAAAAAGAATTCGCGGCCCATACTGTTTGGTAATATTAGATAGATGTACCATATTTATTTTAACACCTGTTTCAAGACCTTAAAGGGGTAAGCCGACGGTTTCTCGATGAATGTAGAGCTTATGTAATTCATATTGTTGAATTGCATCAGCCACAATAACCAGGCCAAAAAAACCAAGCAGCAAGCAGATCATCGGTAGGTTCTCGTTTTGCTCGCGGGAATATTTTTTTTGAATCAAAACAAGGTCTGAGCCCATCACATATTCGTAATAAAGATGATACAAACCAAAAGTCAGAATGGATAAGAAAAACCATTTCCAAAAGCCATATTTGCTAGTGTTGAGAAGACGATTCATGGCCCGCATTTGATGGGCCTGCCAAAAGAAATAGTAAATACCAAAGGTCAAAACCGAAAGAACAATGGCAAAAACG
>CALQIT020000036.1 GCA_943330705.2 Streptomyces griseus | reverse complement strand
CCTACAATGGAAGATTTTTAAAAGTCATTCGTGACACGATTAAGTCTGACGATGGGCAGACTCTAGTTCGCGAATACGTTCAACACCCGGGAGCAAGTCTAGTCGTGCCTTTGCTTGAAAGCGGAAATCTTATTACGATTCGTCAATATCGCTACCCACTTCGCCGCGAGTTTATAGAATTTCCCGCAGGAAAAATTGACCCTGGCGAAACCCCAGAGCAAACAGCCTTGCGCGAGTTGGAAGAGGAGATTGGCTTTCGCGCCGGACGATTGGAAAAGCTGACAGAAATACATCCCTGTATTGGCTACGCGGACGAGGTTATTCATATCTACCTAGCTCAAGACTTAGAAAAGACCGCGCAAAAGATGGACTCTGATGAAAAAATTGAATTGCTTGAAATCAATCCGGCTGAATTAAAAAATCTGCTCTTTACTCAGCAAATGACCGATGCAAAATCAATGATCGCTGCATTTTGGTTTTTCAACCAAGTTTTAAAATAAAGAAACTGCCAATCCGTGGAAGGTAAAACTTAAACGTTCTTCTGGGCCTTTGGAAAATGGATCCAAGCCTCGTCTTCTGGAAATGAATCCGGCTGTGATTCCGTAAGTCCAGCAAACTTCAAATAGGCAGTGTAGGCGCAGATAAAAGCTTCGAACGCATGATTATTTTCAATCATGGCCTTGATATCTTGTTGATAGAAAAATACGCTCTTTCGACCCGACAAATGCTCTAGAAAAATTCGTCGACTTTCGTCACCGCCCACAGAATGACGATGACTGCGCAAATTGGATTTCGGAACTTTCAACTCAAGACCTAGCCGCCAAACAGTTAACTTTGGATAGACTTCGATACAGGCATGGCTCAGCCGCCTCGAGATAAAATGCGCCCTTGCCGCCAAAGGGGCCAAATTCGCGCCCAATCCATTTTGAATGTCTCCGGACTCATCGACCACATGATTTAAATAGGCCTCTGCGCATCGTTGAGTGTAGGGGGTAAATAATTTTTTTGGCTTCTTTTTCTTATTCACTTCTGTGTAGAGTTCGCGCATCCAAATCATTTCAGGCTCAGTGCAAACTTCGTAACCCGGACACTTCAATTTGCAGCGCATACACTTGGGCAAAGTCATCGGCGCATCAAAGGCAACGATTTCGATTTCATCTTGAAACTGACTAATAAAATCATGAATTTTAAGATCTGCAGAAACGAACTCTTCAGTACGAATCTTTTCAAAGATTCTTGATAGGAAAAGTCGACTCTGGTCTGGATAGAAATCCAAAACGGCAACACAGGCCTTGTCAGCTTTGCCACCCGAAAGCGAAATTCCAAGAAAACGTCGGGCCCGTTGCGCAGCTTTTCCCTGCAATTTTAGATTGTCAGCGGAGCGACCGGCTTTGCGGCGAGAACTGGGAATCCTGCGGCCTGACATGCTTTCGTAACCCCTTCCCGTTGGGATGGTGGACACCAAATCAAAACACAGCCTCCGCCACCCGCACCACAAATCTTAACGGCCTCAGCTCCGGCTTGCAACGAAAGTTCAGCCAGTTTTTCAATCTCAGGACTTGAAAACGTCGGCGAAAGCTCAATCCGCCATTTATATTCGTCGCGAAACAGCGCCGGCAACTGGGTCCAGCGACCTGCGCGAGAAACCTTTGCAGTTTCCTCGGCAATTTCTTTTAATTTTATTAGAGCGTGGATTGTCTTATGGTCCTTATTGACAGCTTTCTTCATCACTTCAAAATTGTTAATACCAGAGTGATGGGCCTTGCCAGTGTGAACAAGAAGAAAATAGTTTGCTAGATCAGTATGATCAACCGAAAGAACCTCATGAGAAATTCCCGAATAAGAATACTGCAATATATTTACCCCACCGCTGGCGGCAGGATAATAGTCCTGTGTGCCCGTCGGGGTATTAAGCACTTCGGCCTCGATATTATGAGCCACGGTGACCATATCATGGGTATCGACGAATTGTTTGCCACAAAAAAACTGAAACGCTTTTAGCAAACTAATGGTTAAACTTGAACTTGCGCCCAAACCACCTCCAACTGGACTCATCGACGAAGTCGTCAAACGAAATCCATGAAGCGGTCGCCAATATTTAAGCTGCACATTCAAAAGATTCATTCGTGGGTCCGGGTCAATAAGACATTCCATCAGCGATGAAAACTTCCTGGTCAAGCCAAGATCCTCTGAAATAAGCTCAATCTCGGTCGTTGCAAGTGGAGTCAACTCAGCCTTGGTATAAAGATCAATGGCCACATTGACTGTGGTGGCACCACCGACAAACAAATAAAGTGGCCACAAATCCAGAGTGCCACCCGCCAAATCAACACGGGTCGGAGACTGGATTAAAAATGATTTCATTTTTTACTCTTTTCCGCAGCCTCAGCCTCCGGAGACTCAGTCGTGGATTTCGTATGGGCTTTCGTATTGGCTTCGGCATTGGCTTTGCTCTTATTTAGCTCCATTAATTCCGCCAATTTAAGTTCCACGAAATCGCTTTCATTAAGGGTAAAAAGATTTCGCATCACTGACGATTTGGAGACAAGGACAGATGTCTCTGTGCCACCAAGCTTGAGCTTTCTTTTCTCGCCAAGCGTAAGTTCGAACATAACTTTATCGTCAGCACCCCTGAAAATAAACTTACTTTTTAGCTTTTTTATGCCCGGGTCATCGGGGATATCAAGAAATGTGGCCACCGACAGATTTCGCAGGCGACTTAAAATATGATTCAACTTTTCTGAATTTAAAGACTTTCCTTGAACTGCTTTTGGCCAAGTCCAGGTTCCAGCCTGATCAACAAATTCGTAACTTGCCCCATCAAAAGTAAGTTGAACCTTCTTGACCTCGCTTCGGTTGTAATTCAAAGGCTCCTGACGATCCCGAAGAGCATCTAAACTGGCTTCAGAAAATTTCTTAAATGCAAATTCAGAAATTCGAATCAGAAATGCTGGTTCATAAACCTGTGCAGCATAAAGCCTATCTTTATTCGAATAAATACTTGCCTTCCAATTACGATCCCCATGATCAACTGAAAGTGCAATCTGCGGCTGCGGTAGCTTAAGCTTGCGAAGCTGTTCTGAGGTGGCAAGGCCCTCACTCAAAAAATCTTCAGCGGCCGTGGTATCCAGCAGCGAAACCATTTCACGAACTTTATTTTGGTCAAGCTTCCAGGCAAGCTTCCCTACTGCAATCCACTGATCATCCTTTTTCTGAAGCTCAAGGTGGCGAGCCCCCTGACCAATTTTTAAGCCACTCACTGTATTCGTTGGTAGCCGCATCATCCGACGGTCACGAAAATCAAATGACTTTTTTTCGCTCCAGCTACTCCAGTTTGCACTGGCAAGGTAGACTTTACTTTCACTGTCCCTCTGAAGAAAGGACTCCCCTTGAAAGTTTTTAATACTGCCCACTTTGAACAAGTAGGCTTGCCCTTTGGTTGATTTAACTTCGATTGATACTTTGGGAACATCAATGCCAAACGCCTTCCAGTCTATGGTGGGGGCCTCTACTGCAATCTTATTGAATTTTTCCTTGGCAAGATTTTCTAAAAAAGACTCGACGACTTTTTGATCAGCAAGTTCCGCGATTGGCGACACAAAGGTCCAGCCTGCAGCCTCGCGCTTCAAGGTTAAGCCCTGCGCCACTGACTTTATGGAAAACTCAGTTACCTCATTCACCCCTACTGGAAGCAATACTGAGTTTTCTTCTTTGCGAATTTCATTTTTCTTTTCGGTCTGAAAGTCATAGGCAACAAAACAAACAAAACCTATAACAAAAATTGCAAATAAAAGAGGACCCCGTCTTCCCATTAAGCAAATCTCCTTCTAGACCAAATATACCCGCTTACAATCATCAGACCTAGCGGTAAGCCGACCACAAAAATCAGAAAGCCAACCCATTTCGTTTGCGACATATCTAACTTGGTAACCCCCACTTCCTTTGGCGTGATGGTTATCATGCTTTCTTCTTTTGCAAGGTAGACAATGCTATTTATTGCCAGATCGCGATTCAAATTTTTTCCCAAATTGTCATTTGCTAAAAAATCAGCATCTGGGTAAATAACAATATTGAAATCCATTCCCGCCGGGTCAGCACCCGGCCACTTCCCTTTGGCTGAGTAACCCAGAACAAATGGTCCCTTCAAAGTCCCGGCCGTTTTATCGGTCAACGAAGAAACCGCCAACGAGCTCTCTGCACGGGTTTTAATTATTTCCTCAACCGTGACCGAAGCTGGGACCGTGGTTTTCTCCAAGGCCCCGGGTAGCTTAAAGATCACCATTTCTTTGCCAAACGGCTTGGTTATCGAGTGACTCGCGTATTCATTGACTGGGGTAAAAGCATGCCCCATTGCCTGTCCGTAAACCGAAAGAACATAGACGTCATTTAACTTGATACCAATCTTACCCAACAGACTGTCCAGGCCGTGTTTAGTTTTCTGCTCCAATGCAAACAAAACAGAGCCACCCTTTTTAAGATATTCTTCAATCGCCTTGGTTTCACTTTCAACAAAAGCACTAGCCGGCCCAGCAATCACTAGCATATCCGCATCAACAGGAACGCTGCCTGAGTTAATAAGACTTACCGTTTTAGAAATATATTTGCTTTCTTCCAGCAATGCCTTAAGCCCGCCCAGCCCTTGAGGTTGCTGTGTTTCCATCAGATCGCGCTCTCCGTGACCTTCGGTAAAATACACAATATGGTCTTTTTCACGAAAAGTTTTAGCTATGGCGCTGGTAATTCGCTGCTCGTCTAGATCGTCTACTTTAGCGCTGCGACCGTTGTATTCTAGATAAACGACACGTTCTCGTTTAACCCCATATTTTTCAACTAGATCCGGGCGTTCATTGACATCGACAAATTCAATTTTAACAAATGAACTTTGATCCTGGTACTTTTTCAAAAGATTAACGATTTCGTTTTTTAACTTCTCGCCCTCAGCCCCTTTTTGATAGAAATAAAAAAACTTTAGATCGCTTTTTAGGCCCTTTAGTAGGGTGACCGATTGTTCAGACAAAGTGTTGGATTGAGAAAGAGAAAAATCCCAAGTTTTGTATTTCCAAGCTCCATAAAAATTCAACGCCACCAAAAAAATAGCCATCAAAAAGATCATCGAGCCCATGCTCAAACCTTTTTTTGTTGTTTTGGTCCCTAGGAACTCACTTAGTATTTTGCGATCTATAAAAATGGCTGCGATAAATAGAAAAATAAACAGACCTACAGGTATCCACATAAAGGGGATCCAAGCCCGTAAAATCAGGCGCGAGATCGCCGTGCAGACCAGCGATATACTAGCCATAACATAAAGAATCTTAGAAAGTTTACTCATAATCTACCTCCACCTGGACGCTTCAACAACGCGCTCACTGATAAAACAAAATAAAACAATCAAACTTCCGAAATAGATAAGACTGCTGGTGCGAATAGTTCCCTCGACGATGGCAACCAGGTGCTGGTTCAACGAAATATGTTCAAAAACCTTGCGCACCGTTGGCTCATCAAAGACTTCAACCCCTACACCAAGAAACCAAACACCGACATTCATGATCACGGACGTAATCGAAGCGACAATGATGGACTCTGTCATGGCCGAGCAAAATAAATTCATCGCAGCGTACACAGCACCCAGCAGAAAAATCCCAGCAGAGGCGATCAGCAGTGGTGCCCAACTAATGTCAGCAAAGGGTATGGTTGCTAAAGGATAAAGCAATGCTAAAAAACAAATAAAGAAAACAGCACCCAAAGCAGCCAGATATTTTCCGATAACAATTTGCGCTGAAGTGATTGGCGCCGTCAGCAGCAAGTCAAAGGTTCTTAGCTTTTTTTCTTCAGCGAAAAGTCGCATCGTAAAGACAGGGATGATCAAAATCAGCAAAAGATTCAACTGCGAAAGATGTCTTAGAAAAACACCGTAATGAATATTGTAATTAGAGCCTTGCCCCATATGTTGAGAAAATTGGGCATTCTGAACCTGTGCTGCAAACATCGACAGAGAGCTTGGATACATCCAACTCATAACTGCGGTTACGGCAAAACAACAAAAATAGAATCCAGGTGACATTAAAAATCCCTTTAACTCTTTTTTAAAAATTGCCATTACTTTATCCATTTTTATGCTCCATGCTCGACGCTATTTGACTTTGCATTGTAAGTTAACTGCAAGAAAACATCCTCGAGATTGGCTTTGACAAGTCCGATCTCCATTAGTCCAAATCCCTTTTGCATTACCTGATTAGCAATTTTTTCGATGACCTCGTCAGAGCCATCCACATTGATTTCCCAGCCCTGCTCGGGCAGCATCGCCTGAACCTGCTTTACTCCTGGAACCGACATCAGTGCCGCGACAACGAGTTCGCTTGGCTTTCGGACTTTTAGAAAAACTTTACCTGCTCCTGCGGCCCTCTCAGTCAAATGCTCAATGGTATCTTGAGCAACAATTTGCCCCTGATGGATAATAATAATTCTTTCGCAGGTGGCTTGCACTTCAGGTAAAATATGAGTGCTTAAGATAATCGTATGTTGACCTTTAAGCTCTTTAATCAAATCGCGAATTTCAGATACTTGCTTCGGGTCAAGACCCACCGTTGGCTCGTCCAATATCAAAACCGCAGGATCTGAAACCAGGGCCTGTGCAATTCCCACCCGCTGGCGAAAACCTTTTGACAGGTGCCCGATAAGCCGCTTTTTGACCGAACCTAAGTTGGTTTTCTCAATTGCATTATCAATATTTTTAGCGATTTTAGATTTTTCGACACCCTTTAGCTGCGCAACATAGCGCAGATAGTCGGTCACATACATATCGGTGTAGACCGGTGGGACCTCTGGCAAATAGCCAATCCGACTTTTGACCTCCAGTGGATTCTCAAAAACATCGTAACCGGCAACCATGGCCTTACCTGAAGATGGAGCCATGAATCCAGTAATGATTTTCATTGTGGTCGACTTACCTGCTCCATTCGGCCCAAGAAAACCGACGACTTCGCCTTTCTTTACTGAAAAATTTAAAGATTTGATCGCCGTTATTCCGCCGTAGGTTTTCGTGAGATCACGAACCTCAATCATAAAAGTCCTCCGTCAAATGGAAATATGCTTGCACCCGGAAATTGTAAAAGGTCGCTGTGAAAAATCAAGTCATCAGCTGCGAATAGTTAAGCCCTTTGATGCGACGCTAAATATTCTGGACTGATTGTAGGTAACCCGTCCAAGCTTGTCACCCTTAATGGGTCTTACAAACCGACATTCGGCCATTGCAACTTCAAGTTTCTGCCCGATCTGTAACTTTTTGCCACGAAAAGACTCTTGCAAAAGCCACTGGGCAACCTTTTCGATTTCCGAAATTGAAACTTCAAAACCACGGGGCCTCGTAATTATCGCATGCGCTCCGGGATAATCCCTTAAATGCAACCAATAATCCCAAGGCTGGGCCTTTCTCAGCAAAGCAAGATTGTCACTGGCAGATTTTCCATAGACAGCCTCAATTCCATTCTGCAAGACCAACTTTCGACCCTTTGATTCAGACTTTTGCATCAGTCGATGGCCGGCAGATTCTTTTTTAGCCTTGGGGCCGGATGGCTCGGGATGCTCAAGCAACTCTTTTCCAAGATCTATAATTTCCTGCTGCACAACCTGGCTTCTTTCTATGCTGCCAAGCTCTTTGCGCTGCAAATCTTTTGCTTTTTGAAAGCAGTTTTCGATATTCCACACCTTCGACTTCAATGGCTGGAAATGATCAAGCAGATGCCGTGGGATCTCTTCGCCTAACTTAAGAAGCTCGCCAAGTTGGCGCCAAGTTTCAATTTCACTGCCATAATTTTTGTCTAAAATGTCCAACAGCGCCTTGCGCTTCTTCTCTAAAGCCTTGGGCCGCGGATCTTTTTTGATCTGACTTTGAGTTTGCACTTTGCGCCGAAAACGCTCATCCCACCACTCTGCGGACTGCTCCGACCAATCTTGCGGAGCAGCCATTGCGGACTTCGCAAGCTCAAGCTCGCTGAGCTGAGAAACCGGCAGAGCTCGCGGTTTTTGCCACGAAATTTTCTTGCTATTGGTTTCAATCAGCACGTTGACCGATCTTGGAATTAATTGCAGCTCCAAGCGGCAAAAATCGGAACCAGCAGAAAGTTCCAGCTCAAGGACCCGACCTTTTTCCGCCAAATTGTGAAATTTTGAGACGCGTAAGTTTTTTGCATTTGCATTTAAAAATAGACCTAAAGGCTTGGTCCGCTTCGGAATCAAGGGCAATTGATCCACCAAGGCCACATAGGGCTGATTTTGCACCAGCTCAAAACATAACCAAAACGATTTGAACTTGTAGAACTCTAAGACAAGATCCTGGTCATTCGTCCAGACATTCTGCAATTGAGCGCCCTCAAGAACTGAAAAAGCCCAACCGCAAAATCCTTTTAACTCAAACGGAGACATCGACTTCATGCAAAGACCAGCATAGAGTTCCGCCTCGAACCTGTCCAGGTGGTAACTTGAATTGCCCGGCAAATCAGCTGCGTTACGCTTTGAGGCAACAAGAAGGCTAAATGTTTTTGTGAAAGCACCGAGAAGTGAATTGATGCAACAAAGCGACGCCCTCTACTCCATTCTTAAACGACGCCTTGATCAGATCGATCCCGAACGGGAAAACGCGCAAGATTTAATTTATGAGGTGGTTGGCGAATATATGGCCGAGCTTATGGCCATCGGAAACATTCCCCACTATTTATTGGATCTTTTGGAAAGTGACCTGCGCGAAGAGGTTCTTGAAATGTACCGAAAGACAACCTACGGATTTATTACTTTGCGCGATTACAAAATTGCCCAGGGCACGCAAAAAAGAAAACTAAAGGCCCGCTCTTCATAAGACGGCGATCCCGCAGATTAAATCTTTTCTAGGACAGAAAAATAAATAGGCCCCCAACCGCTTCGGTCAGGAAAGATCGCCGACCCAAACTTGGTAGCCTCAATACTGTCCATAGCACTAGTCTCAAAATTGGCCGCGGCCACAAGCCGAACAAGATCGCCCTTTTTCTTCATCACTTTTTCGATCACACCATCATTTTCAAGAGGCGATATCGAGCAAGTTGAATAAACCAGGCGCCCCCCCGACTTCAAAGCAAGAATAGCGCCGGCAACTAAGGCGTACTGCCGGTGCGCCAATTGCTTGGACCTAGAAATAGACCACTCTTTTAATTCCTTGGGATTCTCTAGTAGATACCTTTCGCCAGAACACGGGGCATCTACCAAGATTTTATCAAAACTTGCTTTTTGCTGACTTGCCCATCTCGCTCCATCATAACCCGTCACCCAAATTCTATCTCGGATATCGCGTGGAACATATTGCTGGATCACTTTTTTTAAGCGCTCTTTGCGCGGGACTGAAGGCTCATTTGCGATCAGCTCACCTTTTTCGGCGATGGCCTCAGCAAGGATCAATGATTTTCCTCCAGGAGCCGCACACAGATCCAAAACCCGATCCCCCGCCTGAACACCAAGGGCCCGAGCCGCAACCACACTGGCGGGATCCATCACGTAATACCCCAGCAACCCAGATTCACTGCGCGGTACTTCACTGGATTTCACAAACTCATAACAATCTGGCAGCAAAGGTTTCACTTGATGTAAGCCAACCGCACCTTGACCGCCTGGAAGCTCACCCAAAAAGCGATTCCACCGGGCAACTTGCACCTCACGACCTACGGACAAAACCGACAGCAACTGTGGCCAGCGGTCCCCGTAGATCATGGAAAAATAATCATTAAAGTCTTTAGGAACCAACGCGAATTACCAGCTCATGCTTTCGACATCAAATCCCCATTCAGCAAGTGCTTTTTTATACATGCCCTTAATGAATTTTTGCGCCTGCGCCGGTTTTAATCCCAAGGCAGCAGCTGAACGGTCGGTCAAATCCTTCATGCCCACTTTGTCTCCTGCTTGAAGGTCCTTCACCGCAGATAAAGCAGAGCGATAGTCGACACCGAATACTGTTTTGAATGTTTTGTCCATATCACCGGTTGTTGTGTAACCGCGCTCAGCACCGGCAACAGCCCAAATATTCAAGGCCGAGGCCACCGCAGTAGCTTTGACAACTGAAAAGCCATACTCTTTTTGCAACTTCGAAGACGCCGCCTTAACTAAGGCCTTATTGTCCTCTGCATTCAACGCGGCAAAACTAGAATCCGAAGCGTCTTTTGCATCTTTGTTATTAATGGCTTCACCAAAATTATGATTGGACGAATTTGCCGAGTAAAGGACATAATTTTTGCCAAGCCAATAAGTACCATTCGCAACATTTTCCCAAACCAACCCCGGTGCACCGACACCGATAATTGTTCCAAAGACAAAACCCTCAAACTGAGTCACATCGGTCGTATACTGGTAAACTGCATTGTCATCAAAAATCTCGGCATTTCCGTTTTGATCAAACTTTACGAACCAAAGATCATCGGACTCAAAACCGAACCTATTATAGTCTGGATCTTGAGATACGTTAATTCGAGTTCCGCTGCGGCGATTAAAAGTACATCCTGGAGTAGCTTCAAAAGTTGCACAGACATCACCGTAAACCGATTTGTAAGGATAAGAAATTACTCCTCCGCCGCCACCTCCGTCACCACCACCACCGCAAGCCGTAATCAGAGTACTTAGTGCCGCTAGCGCGAGCAATGAACCGGCGCGTTTTAAAATCTCTACTTTCCCCATGGATCCTCCAGTTTTTTAAGACCAATATTTTATTCAACCCCAATAGCATCTTCCACGATGGCTGTCGATTGGCACCTTTTGCCACCAATTCCGCGGATTTTCGCAATCACCTGCCAGCTAAGCAAAGGCCGTGCCCCGCAGTTTTGGACACTTTTTGTAACCATTTTTTTTCTCAATATTGAATAAAATTTCTTTCCCAGTGCGAAAATTTACGCCATCATGCTGCCCATGTCCTATAAAGCACATCTATTTATTTGTACAAACTCGCCCGATCGCATTGGAAAGTGCGGATCCAAAAATTCAGAGCAGCTGCGCCAAGAACTTAAAGACCGCTGCAAGAAAGAAATCGGGGGCGACCAGATACGGATTAATTCGGCTGGGTGCTTAGGCCAATGCGAGCGTGGCATTGCAGCCGTGCTTTATCCATCGGGCCAATGGTTTTTAGATAAGACCTCTACCGATGGGGACGAGATCTTTCAGGTACTAAAGACTTCACTTAAAACCGATTCGGATTAAAAACTTCAGTTTTCAGCCAGGGCTCTTTCCCCTCCATCAAGTCGCCAACCAAACGACCTGTACCCATGCCGCTTTGCAAGCCCAGCATTTGATGCCCGCAGGCCAATACTAGATTTTTGGAATTGCGACAAAAACCAATCATCGGAACGCCATCAGGAGTGCACGGCCGCAGACCCCGCCAAAGGCTGGGCTGAACCGAGCTTTCGGTAACGGACTCAGCGATTGGCAAAAACTCTCGGGCCCCGTTGAGAATGGCACGCACCCGCCGATTCGAGATACTAAAATCCTGATTTACTAATTCAAGAGTTCCCGCAATGCGAAGAAAATCCCGGTGCGGAGTGATTGCGACCTTTTTTTCAACCAACATGATCGGATGACTTGGCTGAGGCTCTAAGGGATCAATTTGCATCGAATAACCCTTGCCACCCAAAATCGGAACATTCAATTTGAAGTTCTTGCTTAACTGAGTTGACCAACTACCCGTTGCAAGCACATAGAACTCCGCGGTCATTGGTCCGTGAGTCGTGCGGATCGATTGCACCCGGCCCCCCATCAATAGGGCACCCAGCATTGAACAGTCCTCAATTACTTTTACGCCAAGCGAGGTGGCCTCTTTTCGCAAAGTTTGAACCATTGCCAGAGGCTCACAGTGGGCTTCGTTTGGAAAATAAACCCCACCGGCCAGAGGCCCAGTTAAGCTAGGCTCTTGGGCACGAATCTCACTTACACTTAATTCCTTCCCAGGCACGCCATACTTCGAAACCCAATTCATTTCTTCGACCGCCGAACGAACACCTTCTGTCGACTGTCCGACCATCAGCAATCCCTTTTGTGCGTAGCCAAAGCTGTCAGGATATTTTTCATTCAGCTTGCGGTATTCTTCTAGGCTAACTTTAGAAAGCTCGACCAGGGCCTCGATGGCCGCGTCGGCTTGTTTGCGATTCATGGAAAGCAAAAAACCGAGCAGCCAACGCAGCAGCAACGGTGAAGGTACTGGCTTAACATAAACAGGTCCGTCAGGATTTAAAAGCCACCGAATTGACTTTAGCAACATCCCCGGAAGTGGCAAGGGCATCGCAAAACAAGGCGTCATCCAGCCAGCGTTGCCAAAGGAGCAACCGTGTCCGATTTTCCCTTTTTCAATCACGACAACATTGGCTCCACGCCGAGAAAGTTGCACGGCACAAGACATCCCAATAATTCCGCCACCAATAATAACGACATCTTTCTTCGACTGCACATTTAAGACTTTGCATGAAGGTCAAATTGAAGGCAACATTTTGAAAAGCAAACTGTTACAATTGCTTAGGGAAGTTGCAGATAAAGCAGGCCCCGCGACCTAAAACAGAAACTACCTTTACTTGTCCACCATGACTTTGCACGATGTGTTTTACGATCGCAAGCCCAAGCCCTGTGCCGCCCTCTTCTCGAGAGCGCCCCTTGTCGACCCGGTAAAACCTCTCGAACAATCTTTCTAAATGCTCAGGACCAATACCTGGCCCGTTGTCATTGACCGAAAGATCGATGCCATCACCAGTGTCTTGCCAATGGATTTCAATTTTTCCAGATTGGGCAATATACTTAATAGAGTTACCAATCAAATTTTGCAAAACCTGCTCGATCTTTTTTTCATCTGCGCAGAGCTCTGGATTATCCACCTGAACTTGCAGAATAATATCTTTTTCTTTAGCCAATGCCGACAACGAGTCAACCACATCATGGGTCAAACGAAAAAGGTCAATGGACTCTTTCCGAATTGGCGAGTTTGTTTCTAACGAGGACAGAGACAGCATATCATTCACCAACTCAGTCAAACGATTTACACTTTTTGAAACTGTATTTAAAAATGAAGGTATCTGATCCCAATTCTGTGCAGCGACATCCTCTTTCATGGTTTCGACGAAACCTTTTATTGAGGTCAAGGGCGTGCGTAACTCATGGGAGGCATTTTCCACAAACTCAATGCGAATTTGCTCTGCTCTTTTTAAATCGGTAATATCATGGAATAGCGCCAACGCACCGTAGATCGCAAAACTGCGCTGCTCCTTGAGCGGCGAAACCGTAACAGAAAAATATCGATCCGCAGCTTCACCCAAAGTCTTAAGGTAAATGCGCTTTTTTAATGATTGACCCGTGTTCATGCAATCAAAAATCAAACTCAAAAGTTCAGGAGAACGAAAAACGTCAGCAAGTAAGACCGTCGCGGCTCCTGATCCGATAGCTCCTGACCTGGTTGACGAAAACTGCTCCTTATGCATGAACTGAGCAGCAAATTGAGCGGTAAAAAATTTAAGCCGCCCATCGGTACCAACGCTGACAACGGCATCCTCAAGCGCAAGCATCAAGGCCTTGGATTCTTCTCGCTCGTGTGCCAACTGATCTCGGCGTTTGCGTAACTTTCGCTTGATGGTTGTTAACGCCCTCTCGATTTCGTAGTACTCGCCCTCTTCTTCGTGCAGCACTTCTTCGTGATCAATCAAACCGTCGGTTCGTTTCTTATCCGCAATGCGCAAGGCCTGCACGATAACGGTTCTTAAAGGCGCCGCCAAACTGTAAGCGACGTAACCTGAAACTAGAATCGTAAGAACTAAAAAAACAAGACTCGGAAGCCGCAAGTCGGCCGCGCTCCAGTCAATAGCGAAGTAGTAAAAAACAAACCCAAGTAACGCCGAGCACAGACCTACAATGACAACAAACTGCTTGAAGAAGAACTTCCAAAATAGTCGCCAGGGAAAAAATGGTCTCATATTTCGGCTTTGACCCTATAACCAACACCACGGATGGTTTCGATCCAGTCAGAAGACTTGCCTAGTTTCTTTCTTAAGCCAAAGACATGGGTATCAATCGTACGTCCCGTCACTGAAATGCCCTCGCCTTGAACCACCTCTATCAAATGATCGCGGGTTAGCACCCGCCCTTGGCTCAATGCCATGGTTGAAAGAATTTTAAACTCTGACGGAGTTAAGTGTAAAGGCGATCCCGCGCAACGGACTTCGTAGCTTGCTAAGTTGATCGATAGATCGCCAAGCTGCAATAGCTCCTTGGGACTCAGGCTCAGCTGCGACCGTCGCAAGAGGGCTTTAACTCGAGCTTGAAAAATTGCGGGCTCGAACGGTTTGGTTATGTAATCGTCAGCACCGGCCTCCAAGCCTGTAACGATATCCTTGGGTTCGGCTTTTGCTGTGACCATCAAAACAGGAGGGCTCGAGGCTGCCTTGTGCTGCATTTTCTTCAACAGCTCAATGCCGCTCATTTGTGGCATCATCCAATCCAAAACGACAAGATCGAAGGGAACCTGACTCAAGGCCTCGGTGGCCTCCAAAGCATTTACACATTGTTGAACAGTATGGCCTTGCCGCAATAGTAAAAGACTTATCAATTCGCGGATTTCTTCGTCATCTTCAACAACTAGGATCTGTGCCGACTTTATCTCAGGAGTACTTTCCACCATGGCGAACGTCCTTCCCCGTGAAGACAAAAATTACGTCTTCAGCGATATTTGTTGCGTGATCACCAAGTCGCTCCAGGTTTCGCGCAATCAGAATCAAATCCAATGCGCCCTCGATTTGTTCAGCATGTGATGGATGTGCCTTCACAAAGGCCATTAGCTCATTGAAAACTTTTGCCTTCAGCGCATCAACTTCATCGTCCAGCCTTAGAATTTCTTGGGCCTTTTCAACGTCGCCACGAACGAAGCTATCCAGCGAATCCTTAACCATTCCTCGCACGATAACCGACATCGTATCTATATCCTGCAGCTGCGCCACGGGCTGACGACCTAGATAGTCCTTTCCAGTGTAGGCAATATTTACGCACTGGTCGCCCATTCGCTCTAAATCAGAATTGATCTTTATCACTGAAACGATAAACCGCAAATCGCGAGCCACTGGCCCTTGCTTGGCAAGAAAAGCAAGACAAAGAGTGTCCACACGGACGTGATCTTCATTAATTTTATCTTCAATCTGATGAACCTTTTCAAAACGCTCTTGGTCCCGCTGAATTAAGGCGCGAATCGCATCCTCAAGAGCCTTTTCAACGAGGCCGCCCATTGATAGAATCAGTCCACGAATTTCATCCAGTTGAGTATCAAATTGTCTTTCCATTGTTCCGAATTGACCTTATGCGCTGAAGAAAGGCAAGTGCGGACTTTCGCTCTAACCAAATCCTAACAGCCTCAGCAAATAAGTCCCAAATGGATCCTATTGCTTCCAAGACGAAAGCAAAACATTGTCAAAAACGGTGCGCGATGAATAAGCTGCTCAAATGGTAACAACACATGACTCTTGACAATAAAATACGACTGGCCGCCATCGACATTGGCAGCAATGCCATCCGTATGGTTTTGGCCGAGCATGATGAAAATGGCCTTAAACTGTTAAAAAAATTTCGCTTTCCCATCCGTCTTGGGGCTGACGTCTTTGATAGCGGCGAAATTTCAAAAAAAAATCTTAAGGAATCAGCTAGAACTTTTCAGACGTTTGCGCAATTGGCCAAAAAGTTTAGGGTCACAAGAGTCCGCGCCGTGGGCACCAGCGCCCTTCGCGAAGCTAAAAATCGCATGGCCTTTATCAAACTTATGCAAAGCAAAAGTGATATTCAAATTGAGCTCATTGACGGCGTCGAGGAAGCCAGACTGATTCATACCGCAGTCAAAGCAGAGGTCTTACTGGATCAACAGAACGCACTTCTTATTGATGTGGGCGGAGGCAGCGTAGAGCTCACGTTCTCAGACCACGGCAGCATGACGGCGACCCAAAGTTTCCCGTTCGGCACCGTACGCACACTTCAGCTTCTCAAAAAGAAAAAATTGTCCGAAAGCGACATGGCTCTGGTGATCGGCGAGTACCTAAATCCATTGACCCAATTCATTCACTCTCACTCCCCGCAAAATGACCTCAGCTGCGCCATCGGCACCGGAGGCAATATTGAGGCCCTGGGGAAGCTTCAGCCAAAACTGCTGAAATCAAACAATCAAAGTTTGATTTACTTAAACGACTTGAATTTGATGGTGCAAAAATTGACCGCCCTAACTTACAAAGAGCGAATTGAAAAGTTGGATATGCGACCCGATCGCGCGGATGTCATTATCCCAGCCTCGTTGATCGTGCAAACTTGCATGCGCCAAGCACAAATCAAGAAGCTAATCGTGCCGCACGTAGGCCTTAAAGAAGGCGTTCTGTTGTCGCTTGCAAACGACGATTTACGATCAAAATCATTAAAGCGACATGGCTGAGGTCTGTTTCGCTGAAATCAACCAACAAAGCTGGCCAGATCGGGGGCCCACGGCCTCGAGACTTTCGACCTCGATGGCTAGCATTCCTGACTTCTTCAAATTGATAAATGACTCTGTTTGTCCGCCAAGCACCCAACTCGCAAAAGTGCTCAGCTGTGGCTCATGGCCAATAATCAAAACGGCCCGCTTGTTTTTTGCATATGTCTTCAGCCAAATTGCAAAAGCCTGTGGCGCCGCCTGTGGCACCAACTCCAGCGATTGGTGCAACTCCGTTTTGCGAAACAGTGGAGCTAAAAGTTCTGCCGTTTGCTGCGCTCTTAGCAATGGTGAGCAGATGATCATATCAAAGCTCGGCTCCAATTCTTTGAGGGTCTTTCCCATGGCGCGAGTTCGTTCTCTTCCCTTTTCAATCAAGGGTCGCTGGGACTCTTCGATTTTCTTTAACATGGCTTCCTCTCGGTCAACGGCCGCGCCATGACGAAATAGGACTATTTTCACGTCGCTGACTCCGGGGGATCTTCGCGTTGCGCTGACTTCAGTTTGGTCGAATTCATGAGCAGCTGCTGAATTCCAAGATCACTGCCTTTTCTTTGTTCGTAAGCGCCTTCCGAATTCATGTCCCAAGTTTGCCTTTGATCTTTCAAATGCAGCTGCAAAATATCCCAAATTTTTTCTCGCAAAGCGCGATCCAGAATAGGAACAACACACTCCACTCGAGCATGTAAATTACGATACATCCAATCGGCAGAACCGATAAAGAAATCTCCATCCACTGGATCAACAGCGCCATTACGAAAATAAAAAATTCGTGAATGCTCTAAAAAACGACCCACGGTTGAAAAAACTCTCATATTCTCACTCATGCCGATAACACCCGGCCGTAAACAACAAAAACCGCGAACTAACATATCGATTTGCACCCCCTGCTGGGAGGCATTATAAAGCGCCATCGAAATATCATTTTCCTCCATATTATTCATCTTGGCGATAATATGGGCTGGCTTTTTATTTCTAGCATTTTCATATTCACGATCAATCATCTGTTTAAATCGCTGGAACATATTAATGGGTGCGACCAATAAATACTGATAGTTATTTTTCAGGGATCTACCGGTCAAATAATGAAAAAACTCAACCAATTCAGAAGTGATTTCTTCACGGGCTGTCAGCAATCCAAGATCTGTATAAAATCTTGACGTACTCGTATTATAATTCCCGGTGCCGATATGGGCGTAACACTTTAGACCCTCGACTTCTTGTCGTACGATCAGCGTTGTTTTTGCATGGGTCTTTAGTCCCACGATCCCGTAAACCACGTGCACACCGGCATTTTCCAAAGCCTGGGCCCAGTAAATATTTCTTTCTTCATCAAACCGCGCCTTCAGCTCAACTAAACAGACAACTTGCTTGCCCTCTTCCGCAGCGCGAATCAAAGAGCGGATAAACGGGCTATTGTCGCCGGTGCGATAAAGTGTCATTTTGATCGCAAGAACTTTGGGATCTTCACTGGCCGTATGAATAAATTTTTCCACCGTCGCCGAAAAGCTTTCGTAGGGGTGATGAATCAACTGATCGCCCCGCTTAAGAACATTAAAGATTTGCGCTGGATCATCATCAGAAAAAACTGCTGGTATAACCGGGGTCCATGATTCAAATCTTAGCTTAGGTACCTTCAAATCAGAAACAAGGCTAAGCGGCGAATAATCTAGTTCCTCCGAAAGTTCGTAGATATCATCATCCTGCAACTCCAGCTCTTCCATTAAAAATTTCAGCATCCAAGGGTCTGGATTTGGGCCATGCTCAAGACGAACAACCTCTGCAAAGCGCCGCAAACGCAATTCCTCTTCAATGAGCTGCAGTAGATCCTCAGCATCTTCTTCATCGCGCGTGATATCGGCGTTACGAGTCAAGCGAAACGGCATCACACTCAAGACCTGCAGATTCGGAAAAAGGCCCGATAGATTTTCCTGAATCAAGTCCACCAAACTTAAATACTTATTGGCGAACCCCGAACCCTCGATCTTCACCCACTGTGGAAGAACCTGAGGAATCTTGATCCTTGCGAAATGACGATTTTCACCCACCGCCATCTTAAGAGTCACCCCCAGCGAAGTCGACAGGTTAGAAATAAATGGAAACGGATGCCCAGGATCCACCGAAAGGGGGGTGAGTACCGGAAATACATTTTTCATAAAATAGATCTGCGCAGTTTGTTTTTCAACTGCCGACAGCTCGGCCCATTTACAAATGTGAATATTTTGTTCGCGCAAAACGGGTTTTAAAAGTTTAACGAAACAGCTGGCTTGGTCTTTCAACATGGGCAACACTTTTTTTCGAATTTCTTGCAACTGCTGTGATGGCGTTTTCCCATCCGATGATTTAGCGGTAACGGCAAATGCGACCTGGCGCTTGAGCCCGCCAACACGTTTCATAAAGAATTCGTCGAAATTTGAGCTCGCGATTCCCAAGAATCGAACTCTTTCTAAAATCGGATTTCGCGGATCTTCAGCTTCAAAAAGGACTCGTCGATTAAAGTTAAGCCAGCCAATTTCACGATTCGTAAATTCGGTTGAAGACGACAATGGGTGCTCAATGACCTTCAGCTTGCGTTGACGCTTCTTCTTAGTTGCTGAAGTTGTGTTGGAACTTCTTGTGCGCGTCATAATTTACCATCACCCTTGATCCCAGCCTTGATTTGAGTGTTTCAAATCTAGACCAAAATCCCAAAAAGTTTGATCCCAGGCCTTCATCAAGTTACGACTTTGGCCGATAAATAGCTATCTATGACACCATCTTTGGCGAAATACCATGCTAGATCCCCCCGCTATATCCTGCAACCCCAGGATAACACTCTGATTCGCATTGCAGGTCCGTTACAATCCCCCTGGGAAGAGAGCACCGAAATCAGAAATATATCACTTTCGGGATTGGTATTTACAGCGTCCACGGAACTCTGCCCAATTGTCAGCGAGATTATAAAAATCGAATTTCAAATTCCAGGATCACGGCGAATGGCTTGTTATGGTCTTGTCACCCGCCTTGAGCCCTTGAAACTGACAGAAATGCTGGTCGGAATCCAGTTTGTGAAAATTGATATGCCACACCGGGTGGCCTTGCTCCAAGGCCTAGCGCAGAAGCTCAAAGATCAACAGCAAAAACAAGCACGGGCCGAAATGCAGAAAATTGCAAATATTTTGGGTCGACATTGGATTGCGGCTGTTGGACTTTTGGCAATTCTTGGATTTTGGATAATGATTTTCGTGGTGAACTCCCACAATGAATTACCCTCAGAGGCCCATCAGTTTATAAAAAGTCTTTTCAAGTAATCGATCAAGGCATTGGCCTCGGATAGCTTCTTGTTGTTTGTCTTTATTGTTTGTCTTTATTGTTTGTCTTTATTGTTTGTCTTTGCCAATTCGATTCTTAGGTTCTTTCGATCATCCTCTCGAAAACCTGGTCCGACGTTAGAAACGTTATACCACTGGTACTGCCGTCTTTCCAAACGACTTCGGCACTCAAATTATGACTTTTGTTCAAGGCATTTAGTTTGACGGTCATTCGCACCAGGTCGCCCGGCTGAACGGCAAAATCTGGCTGCATCCACTCAATGCAGGCACCGGATCTAGATATGTTTTTCAAACGAGCCAGCGAGGTTCCGGTTTTCCCGTAGATTTCTACCTCCGCCTTTTCGTTTGTGGGATATCGTGGTGCTCTCATATATAATTATTATCGGCGATTTTGAAAAAAACTATGCATAAAATTATCAATTGGTGCTGTCAAACTCCTAGTCTTTTTAAAAAATCCTCTCGAGGAATATACTTTCCGCCCATAAGTTTGACGACATCTGTAACCATCTGCGTGTCAATCCAACTTAAACCTTGGGCGTTTAGATGTTCGACAAGTTGCCACAGGCAAAGTTTCGAGGCCCCGGTCTCAGTATGAAACATGCTTTCACCACTAAAGAAGCGGCCTTTCTCACCTTCAATATAGACGCCATAAATACCGCCCACAAGCGCTTCCTTATCCCAAACCTCAAGCGACAGAATGTGCCCCTCTTTGGCCAAGGCCTGATAAGCAGCCTCCATTTCAGGTAAAATCCACGTACCGGGCTGACCTTTTCGCGGCTGCAAACGACATTGACGTATAACTTCAGAGGTTTTCCGATTGATCGTAAAAATCCAATCGCTTCTTTTTCTTTTTAGTTTTCGCAAACTTGCCGGAACATGAAAATCTTTAAAGTCGAGAACCCCCCGTGGATCCGGGGAAAACCACAGCATCGGATAACCCTCCTGTGGCCAAGGGAAAATTCCATTTCTGTAAGCCGTCAAAATTGTTGCACTGTCAAAATCCCCGCCCACAGCCAATAAACCATCAGCAGTGGCCGTTCGCGGATCAGGAAAAATAAATCCCGGTCTATTCTTCTTCAATCGTCAGCCTTTCTAGCTTGGCTCAGACAGACATCGCACAAACCACAAGCGACATCTTGATGGGCAAAGTACTCATATATTCTGAGGGCCCTGCAGCTGTCCGTATTTTTAACCCACTCGACCAATGACAATAATTTTCGATTCATGGTTTTGGGGCGATCGGCGACCCGAAGTGCCTCAAGAAATTCTTTGGCCGGAGGCTGAATCGCACGAAAGCCCAAACGCGATTTGTCGGGCTCAATGGCTCCCCATCTTTCTAAAAGATTAAGCGAGGTTTCAACGCGAAAATCACGCCGATTGTAAAAATTCATTTGCGTCCGTAAAAAATCAATCCCATCATTTGCTAACTTTGGCCCCGCTGATTCGATGAGATAAAAAACATTAAGAATGAATTCTGGCTCCGGATTGGCCCATTTCAAAAATTCGACTTGAATCGATACATCGTCATCGTCGAAAAACAAATGACACTGGGCCGATTTACCATCACGCCCTGCTCTGCCGACCTCCTGATAGTAGGATTCCAAAGAGCCAGGCACCTCCATGTGCACCAATAGCCGCACATCGTATTTATCGATACCTAAGCCAAAGGCAGGCGTCGCCAAAATCAATGAACTTTCTTCGCTTAAGAATAGTCGCTGCTGTCTTTTTCGTTCTGCCGCAGATAGCTGTCCGTGATAGACTAAATGTTCAATTCCTAAACGCGATAACTCTTCGGACACTTTATATAAGGTTGTGATCAACGAATGATAAACAATGGTGGCCCCTGGATTTTGAAAATGCAAGCCGACCAAGCCGCGAATTTTTTCATCCAGCCCGTAAATATCGTGCACCTGCAATGATAAATTCGGCCGACGAATTCCCGAGTGAAAAATGGGTGCTGTTTCAATACCTAAGCTTTCCTGAATTTCACGCTGCACTTGCAAGGTAGCCGTGGCGGTAAGCGCTAAGGTCGTTGGACTGCCCAACTGACGACGAATTTCCCCTAACCGCGAATACTCAGGCCGAAAATCATGCCCCCACTGCGAAATGCAGTGGGCCTCATCAACAGCCAATAAATCGATTTTCCGCTGCCCAATGGCTTGCAAAAACTCTAATTTTTTAAAACGCTCTGGGGTCACATAAAGCAATCGATGCTGACCGGCCATGAGCTCACGGTATCGTTGCTCCCGTTCTTCTTTTGAAACTCCTGAGTGAATAGCCACCGCAGGGATCCCTTTCGCCATCGCTTGATCGACTTGATCTTGCATCAAAGCAATCAACGGGCTGACCACGATCGTTAAATTTGCAAGCAGAGTGCTGGGCAGCTGATAGCACAAGCTTTTGCCCATTCCTGTAGGCATTAGGACCAGCGCGCTTTGCCCTTGCAAAACGCCTTCGACAATCGCCTGCTGATCGCCGCGAAAAGAATCGAAGTGAAAAACATCTTTCAATTTTTTTTTGATAGTTTCTGAGCTATTCACAGTTCTAGGCTAGCGCGAACTCAAGACTTGCACCACCTCCCTGTTTAGCAACCGCTGCTGGCATAAGGACGAGAGCTATAATGCATCAGGTCAAAAGCCTGCTGGGTAATAATTTTTGCAACGCTGCAATGGTTATGATAGTCCCTTGAGGTTCGATTCTTTAACAAAACACTCATTTAGCAAGGGACTTTAATGGCTAACAAATGGGACATCAATTTTGTACGCAATATCGGGATCTCTGCCCATATCGATTCGGGAAAGACGACACTTTCCGAGCGAATTCTTTTTTACGGTGGTAAAATTCATGCCATTCACGAAGTAAAAGGAAAAGACGGCGTCGGCGCAACCATGGACTTCATGGACCTCGAGCGAGAAAAGGGAATTACCATCCAATCCGCTTGCACCCAGGTTCATTGGAAAGATCTAACGATCAATTTGATTGATACCCCGGGACACGTTGATTTCACGATTGAGGTCGAACGATCTTTGCGAGTTCTCGATGGTGCAATTCTAGTTCTATGTGGCGTGGCGGGGGTTCAGTCCCAATCCATCACGGTCGATCGTCAGATGAAACGTTATGGCGTTCCTCGCTTGGCCTTTGTTAATAAACTGGATCGCCAGGGAGCAAACCCAATTCGCGTCAAAGATGCCTTGGTTGAAAAGCTCAGACTGAATGCAGTTATGTATCAGATTCCAATTGGCTTAGAAGATAAACACAAAGGCGTTGTTGATCTGATCACGATGAAGGGTATTGTTTTTGAAGGTGATCATGGCGAAAAACTAGTTGATGTCGAGATCCCGGAAGACATAAAGCAACTTTGCGTAGAACACCGTCAAATTATGATCGAGAAACTGGCGGACGTGGACGATGGCATCGGTGACAAGTTCCTTAATGGCGAAATGCCCACCAATGAAGAAATCATGGCTGCCACTCGGCGGGCCGTGCTCAGCCTAAAGTTAGTGCCTGTATTCTGCGGCTCTGCTTTTAAAAACAAGGGTGTTCAACTTCTTTTGGATGCTGTCGGCTCTTACTTGCCAACACCGGCTGAAAAAAAGGAACATGCTCTGGATTTGGATAAAGGCGAAGAGCAATTCGAGCTTTTTCCTGACCCAAACAAGGCCCTCGTTGCCTTGGCTTTCAAACTTCAAGATACACCATTTGGCCAGCTGACCTTCATGCGCGTGTATCAGGGCAAAATGACCAAAGGTGATTTCATCGTCAATACAACCAACAAGCGGTCAATTAAAATCCCACGCTTAGTTCGTATGCATGCTGACAAAATGGAAGACACCGACGTAACCTCAGCTGGTGATATTATCGCCATGTTTGGTATCGATTGCGCTTCTGGGGATACGTTTGCCCATGAAGGATCGAATGTTTCCATGCAGTCGATGTTTGTTCCGGACGCGGTAATCTCGTTGGCAATTGCCCCAAAAGACAAAACAGCATCGAATAATTTCTCCAAGGCATTGCAGAAGTTTCGTAAAGAGGATCCTACATTTCGCGTTCATCGGGACGAAGAATCCAACGAGACCATTATCTCTGGAATGGGCGAACTTCACTTGGAAATCTATGTCGAGCGAATGAAACGTGAATTTGCTTGTGAAACCACCGTTGGCAAACCGCAAGTTGCATATCGCGAAACAATTGGCCAAGCTGCCGAATTCGATTACGTGCACAAAAAGCAAACCGGAGGCTCTGGACAATTCGCAAAAGTGATCGGAAATATTTCCCCTTTACCGGCTGATGCGACAGAAACCTTTTTGTTCGAAAATAGCGTGGTCGGCGGACGGATTCCTAAGGAATTCATCCCAGCTGTTGAAGAAGGTTTTTCTGAGCAATGCAAAAAGGGTCCATTGATAGGTTTCCCGATTGTTGGCGTTAAGGTGGAATTAACAGATGGTACTTACCATGATGTTGACTCCAGTTACATGGCCTTCAAAATTGCTTCAATGGCAGCAATGCGGGAAGTATACAACAAGGCAAAACCAACAGTTCTCGAGCCCATTATGAAACTTGAGACGACCGTTCCTGAAGAGTATCAGGGACCTGGCGTTGGCCAAATCAATCAACGTCGTGGAATTATCGTGAATACGACTTCTATCGAGGGCAATGCGGTGATTGAAGCTCACGTTCCGCTTTCTGAGATGTTTGGCTATTCAACGGATCTTCGCTCTGCGACCAAAGGTAAGGGCGAATTTTCCATGGAATTCTCGCACTACACTGCAGCTCCTCGCAATATCCAAGAAGAGCTTGCAAAAAAATATGCAGAAAAGCGCGCAGCAGAGCACAAGTAGTTATTTCGCAGGTGGGCCATTGCAGCCCGCCTGCTCATTCACCATGATTCAATCATTTTGTTATCGCAAGAAATCCATATTCCTGCAGATCTCGCCGAAGTGGATCGGGGCCTTGATAGTGAATTGCCTTCATTCCAACTTTTTCAGCCGCTTGAATATTTGCTAACTTGTCGTCAATGAATAGACACTCTCCGCCGTTCAGCTTCCACCTTTGCAGTGCCAATTGGTAAAATCTTTGCTCTGGCTTGATCATCTTTTCTTCACCTGAAACGACAATATTTAAAAAGTGACTAAAAAATTTGTACTTCGCCTTCGCCAACGGAAAGGTTTCTGCTGACCAATTGGTTAAACCATATAAGGGAACATTGGCGACTTTAAGTTCGTTTAAAATCTGAACTGTTCCATCAATGGCCCCACCGACGGTCTCGAGAAAATTTTCCGGAAACATTCTGACCTGACTCAGCCACTGCGGCGAATACTTGGCCACCTCAAGAAACAGATCCGCAAAATTTTCTCCGCAATCTGCACGTTCATTCCATTGATGAAATCTGGATTCTACCATAAACTTTTCAAACTCTGACTTTTTGCTAAATACCCTCTGGTACAAATACCATGGACTCCAATCAATCAGAACTCCGCCAAAATCAAAAACAACAGCATTTATTTTTTCCAAGATTTTCCCCCTCACCAAGAGTTACTATAAATTTATGTATTTGATTTAGCAAAAATCGATTCTTTTGCACAAAAACACGACCCATCTGGACCTAGTCCGTCTTTTGCTGAATTCCAGGAAAGAAATATCGACCTTGGTCTATCTCGGATCAAAACTAACGCATATCTTTAATTTCCAGCCTTTGCGACTCTACCCCTAAGTGTGTTATCCTCTCAGCACAGACCTATGCTCTACCTTACTAAGATCACTATTCAACTTACGACTACGCTGATCCGCTTTCTTTGGATCCATACCAAGAAGAGCCTCTGATGGACTCATCTATGACTTTAGTGGTTATTCTTTTTATTCTAATTCTTGGGGTTTCGTTTATTTGTTCCCTTTTGGAAGCCGTTTTTCTTTCAATTACCCCGGCTTATGCCTCCGTTCTAGCCAAAGAAGGCAAAAAAGCAGGCCCCCTTCTTGAACACTTGAAGGAAAACATTAATCGTCCTCTTTCGGCGATTTTAACTTTAAATACGATCTCACATACCCTCGGAGCGTCTGCCATCGGGGCAATGATCCATGAAATTTATGGAAATTCAGCAGTTACCGTTGCCTCCGTTGTTTTAACATTTTCAATTTTGATTTTTTCCGAAATTCTACCAAAAATCATTGGCGCAACTTATTGGAAGTATTTGGCAACCTTCTCCGCTTACTGCATTCAGCTTTTAATATTTTTAATGTACCCGATTGTCAGACTTAGCGAGTACATGGGCAGTCGTTTTACCGTTCCTGATGATGCCTCTTTTTCTCGGGAAGAAATGATTGCCACGGCCGAGGTCGGGGTTGAAGACGGAACAATTCTTAAAAAAGAGTCAGCTATTATCAAGAATTTGCTCATGCTCAATAATATTTTTGTTTCAGATATTATGACGCCCAGAAGTGTTTTCTTTGCCCTTGAGGCTGAAAGCACTGTTGAAGAAGTCAGTCAGCAATTTAAGCCAATCCGTTTTTCTCGAATCCCAGTCTACGAGAGAACCCTTGATCAAATTGTTGGCATAACCCATCGCTATAAAATTCTTGAGGCCCTCTCCCACGACCACCATAATCGAAAGATCAAAGAGCTCATGGTTCCTATCAATAGCGTCAGTGAACGTATGACGGTTGCGGCATCGATCGACTATTTTGTGCGCCACAAAGAGCATTTGGCCCTTGCCATCGATGAGTATGGAATCGTCACTGGCCTAGTCACCCTGGAAGACGGGATCGAAACCCTACTTGGTGTTGAGATTGTCGATGAATTTGATAATATTACTGACATGCGCCAATATGCCCTTGAGCAATGGCAGCAACGTAAGCAGACTTTCCGAAAAACCTGACCCCTGCAACGCAGCAGAGCTCCAATGACGGTGGCTGCTAGTGCCGAATCGCTTCGATGACGGCAGGAGACTCATTGATGGGGTCACTATTCCACCATCTAAATCCCAAAACTAGCATTGCGGTTAACAATGCTAAGATCAGAAAAAAGCTAGTAGTTTGATAATCTCGTTTAGGCAATTGCTGCATGTCCTCTCATCTTGATCAATTCTTGCTTGATCAGTCTCCCTG
>CALQIT020000035.1 GCA_943330705.2 Streptomyces griseus | reverse complement strand
AGGGACCCACTGGATATGGCTTAGGTCTTGCGATTTCCAAGAAAATCGCAGACTTACACCAAGCTCAGCTGAGCGGGCAAAATCGCACGGATGGGCCAGGCGCGATCTTTCAATTACAGATTAAAAATAATTAATTTCCGTTTAAGGGCCTTTTTAATGTCGGGATCTATACTTATCCAATGAACCGGGGATTTCCCCCGCAAATAACCGTCTCAATAAGGAGATCAAATGAAAACTCTTTCTTTGTTAACTGCTGTTCTGTTCGTAGCTGGCGCTGCTCTTGCTAACGACCCACACGCTGCTGCTGCCCCTGCTGCTCCCGCTGCTCCTGCTGCTGCAGTAACTGCTCCTGCTGCTGATGCTTCAGCTGCTACTGCTGCAGACGCTGCTGCTCCTAAAAAAATGAAAAAAGCTAAACACGCAAAAAAAGAAGCTAAACACTAGTTTGTTTTTTCCAAAAAAATTGGAATTGAAAAGGCCCGAAAGGGCCTTTTCGCTTTTGCGGCATCCAAATAATATGCCAGCGTAAATAACACCAATAAAGCAAACAATGTATTCAGCAAACAATGTATTCAGCAAAACAGTAGCCCGGCAAAAAATGCTCTGGCCATCTGCGCAGATTCCGCGCAACCCCCCAATGCGCAGTGTTTAAATTCGTGCATCAATGCTTGTAATGTGACCCCTCACGTTATATCCATTTACGTCCCTGAATTCAGGAATCTGTCATCGTGGATTTTTATCTAAAAGCAAAAGGGGCAATGGCATGAAAAAATCGATCTTTTCTGTACTGCAGAAAATTGGCCAATCGCTGATGGTTCCAGTATCGGTGCTGCCAGTCGCCGGTATACTTTTGGGGGTGGGGGCCGCTCATTTTACAATCTTTCCCGCTGCCGTTTCCGATATTATGACCCAGGCTGGCGGAGCCATTTTTGGTAACTTGCCATTACTTTTTGCCGTGGGTGTTGCTCTTGGTTTTACGCGAAATGACGGCATTGCCGCCCTTGCTTCAGTAATTGGTTATGCGGTCATGATTTCCACCCTAGGGGTCATTGCCAAAGCCATGGGCGTTGAAACAAAAATGGTCATGGGCATTGCAACAATCGAAACCGGTGTTTTCGGCGGTATCTTGATCGGCGGGGTCTCAGCCGCCCTATTTAATAAATTTCATAATATTCAGCTGCCCCCTTATCTTGGCTTTTTTGCAGGCAAGCGCTTTATCCCAATCATTACGTCATTCGGCGCCATTGCACTGGGCCTTGTTTTGGCGGTGGCTTGGCCACCCATTGGCAATTTGATTGCCAGCTTTTCCCACTGGGCTGCCAGCGAAAATCCAGGCTTGGCTTTTGCCGCCTATGGAATTGGAGAACGGGCGCTCATTCCCTTTGGCCTTCATCATATTTGGAATGTGCCTTTCTTTTTTGAAACAGGATCATTTACCGATCCAGTTACTGGAAAAACCGTCGCTGGGGAAATTGCTCGCTACCTTTCTGGCGATCCGACGGCGGGGAATCTTGCCGGGGGTTACCTCTTTAAAATGTGGGGCTTACCTGCTGCTGCCATTGCCATGTGGCACTCAGCCCGACCAGAGAATAAAAAACGAGTTGCTGGGATCATGATCTCTGCCGCCTTAACTTCCTTTGTTACCGGCATCACCGAGCCTATTGAGTTTTCATTTCTATTTGTTGCGCCGATTTTATATGCGGCTCATGCCCTTCTTGCTGGTGCGGCTTTTTTCCTTTGCATCCTTCTTGGGATCAAACATGGAACAACTTTTTCCCATGGCCTGATTGACTTTGTCGTATTGTTACCAAAATCAACAAATGCCGCTTGGCTATTGGTCATCGGCCCGATCTGGGCTGCCCTATATTATGGGGTCTTTCGTTTTGTCATAGCTAAGTTCAATTTGGCAACACCAGGACGAACTCTTGAATCCGAAGAGCTTGAACTTGCGACAAAAAAAGAACCCACCGAGCGCCTGCAAAAAATCCTTAGCGCCCTAGGCTCTGCTGATAATATTCAGAACTTAGATGCTTGCATTACTCGCCTTCGCGTCACCGTGAAAAACGAAGCCCTGGTCGAGAAAGATAAATTTAAGTCCTTGGGTGCTGCTGGGGTATTAAATGCGGGTGGTGGGAACTTCCAAATTATTTTTGGTACCGAATCTGATCGCTTAAAAGAAGATCTGAAGTCCCTGATCGCAAACCAGCCCAAGGCGACTTCTTTTTATTCTCCAATCAAGGGAACGGTTGTCGCTTTGGAAAAAGTCCCCGACGCTACCTTCTCTGGAAAAATTCTTGGCGAAGGGATCGCCATAGAACCCAGCGAAGGAATTGTTTATGCCCCTCTTTCGGCCACAGTTGCTCAGGTTTTTAGAACGAATCACGCCATTGCTTTGCGCAGCAGTGACGGCGCTGAGATTTTGATTCACGTTGGAATCGATACTGTAAAAATGAACGGCAATGGATTTAAAGCTCTGGTTGCTGAAGGAGATCTTGTTACAAAGGGCCAAAAGTTACTTGAGTTTGATCTCGATCTTGTTAAATCTCATGCCGCTTCAATTGTGACTCCGATTGTCTTTGTGAACATGGAAGCCATGGAGTCCGTAACTCCGGTTGCGACGCCGGGGGCGCAAGTTAGCAATGCTACAGCTATTCTTAGCTACAAGGTAAAAAAATGATCGAAAAAACTCTGACAATTTTAAATGAAGAGGGCATGCATGCCCGCCCCGCCGGCGTCTTTGTTAAAACCGCGAATCAGTTCTCATCGGTAGTTGAAATCGGATTCAATGGCACACGAAAAAATGGCAAATCAATTATCAACCTCATGAGTTTGGGCTTGAAACACAAAGACGAATTTGTTCTCTTCGCTAACGGACCTGATGAAGCGCCTGCAATCGAAGCTTTGACTGTTCTCATTGCGAATAAATTTTCTTTATGATTTCAAATAATCAGCTTACGGCACGCGGAATATCACCAGGATTTGCGCTTGGCTCTGCCTTGGTGCTGCGCCCACTAGATCTTAAGTATGAGCCAATTACAAAACTGGATTGTAACACTGAGATGGCTCGATTTGAAGTCGCCTGTGGTAAAACAAAAGCTCGTTTAGAAGCCCTTTTCAGCAAGACGCTGAAAAATCTTGGACCTGATGCCGCTGCAATCTTTGAAGCTCACATCATGGTTCTAGAAGATCCCGAGCTTAAAGATGCGACCAAAGACAGAATCGCGAAAGAAAGTCTGACCGCCGAATACGCATTGACCCAAGTTTCTGCAGAGGTCGTTAAAGTTCTGGAAAATATTGATGATGATTATTTGCGCGAGCGTGCACATGATATTAAAGACATCACTCGCCAGTTAATGGTTTTTCTTTCAGGGCAAGACGACGTCGACCTTGCCGAGCTTACACGACCTGTGATCTTAGTTTCCCATGACATCACACCTTCGCAAATGGCAAGCCTGAACAAAGAAATGGTTTTGGGAATGGTGACAGAGATCGGTGGAAAATCTTCACACACGGCGATCCTGGCCAGAAATATGGAGATCCCTGCAGTTTCAGGAGCCCGAGACGCGACCTCGAAAATTAAATCGGGCGATCGTCTTTTCTTACAAGGCAGTTCCGGCGAATTACTGCTAAATCCATCGGACGAAATTCAACGAAAATTTGTCGCCGATAAAGAAAAAGAAAAAGCTGAAAAACAACAACTACTGCAGTTCAAAAATCGGAAAAGCCAAACCCAAGACGGACACACTATATTTATTGAAGCCAACATTGGCTCGCCTGGGGATACGCCCCTGATTGAACGCTACGGGGCAGAAGGGGTTGGCCTATTTCGCACCGAATTCATTTTTATGGATCGCACAAAGGCCCCATCAGAAGACGAACAATTTGAAATCTATAAAAAAGTTTTAACCGCAAATCCTGAGCACAATATTATTATTCGCACTTTGGATATCGGTGGCGATAAAGAGATTGCCTATCTCCAGATCGAGAAAGAAATGAATCCCTTTTTAGGATTAAGGGCCGTTCGCTATTGCTTGAAGCATAAAAATATCTTTAAAACTCAACTTCGAGCAATGTTGCGCGCCAGTGCCTTTGGCAAACTGGGAATTATGATACCGATGATTAGCAATCGCGAGGAAGTTCGCAACAGCCGAATGCTGCTTGAAGAATGCCGACAAGAACTACTGGGTGCTGGGATAAAAGTGGCTGAAGGAATCAAAGTTGGGATCATGATTGAGACCCCAGCAGCAGCGGTCATTGCCGACGTCCTGGCCAAAGAGGTCGACTTTTTTAGCCTTGGCACTAACGACTTGATTCAGTACGTCTGTGCCGTGGATCGCCTGAATGAAGAGGTCCAAGATCTTTATGAACCTTACCACCCGGCGGTCATTCGCTTGATCCACCAAACCGCGGCAGCTGCAAAACAAGCTGGTATTCAAGTTGGTATTTGTGGAGATTTGGCAGCCCATACAGGCCTGCTTCCGGTTTTTATTGGCTTTGGAATTGATCATCTTAGCATGAGCCCAAGTTCAGTCCTAAAAACCCGCTCATGCCTTTCTAAACTCAAGCTATCAGACTGTAAGACCCTTGCTGAAAAGGTTTTGTTGGCGGGAAGTGCCAGTGAACTTCGCGCGATGTGCGAAAAACCATAAAAATTACTTTTTATGGTTAGTCTGAATTCTAACTGTTTTGAATTTACCCTTTAGAATTGCATCTAAATTGGGAAGCTTACCGGTACAAGCAATGTAGGCCGATAGATAACTTGCGTAGCTCCAAGTTAGATCCCGAGCCCCTTGCATATAGCCATTAAATCGATTGAATTGCTCTGAAAGGCGACCGTCGCGGCCAGCATGATAAGCTGATCTTTCAAGAAAAGCTTTACCCGCTCCGACCTGACCAAGGCTGCAATAGTATTCTGCATAAGCATTTGTTGCAATAAACCAAGGGTTACCGCCAGAAAATCCATTTCCGTCGTAGACATCTTCAGGATATCGCCCGATTGCTGTTCGAGCAATTTTTACAGAATGATTTAGGGGATAAGAAGCAGCAAATTTGTCTTCCAACTTCTGTACACCTGAATGAATTACTGAATTACCAACACTGAAAAGTTCACCGGGATGGCTGCTGTGCAAGATCCCTAAAAGAACCGCGACATCAAGTCCCGATTGTTTATGATCCCAGCCTGCGACACGGTTAATAGTCGGCAGCACCAAATTACGACTGTGATCAACGTGTCTTTTCAATTCATCAAGGGCCAATCCACTAAGCCAGGCTAGGGTGTTTTTGTAATTCACATCCCCCATAATGCCGGCAAGCTCGGCACCGTCATAAAATGCACGAAAATGGGCCATTCTTGAATAGAAATGATCTCCTTGAACCTCTTCCCACAAATCAAAAGTGGGAACTCGCCAAGACTGCCGAAGATATTCTAGGTCGCGAACAATCACACAGTCATTGCACCAAAGTTGATTTCGCACATAACTGACATCACCACGAGCCAACAGAATCTTTGCCATACGAATCATGACACCTGCGCGAAGGCCTGGTCCATCTGTTTGCGGACGACCCCACGGTCCATTGAAAGCTGTGCCATCTAAATTGTATTTTGGCTCACCAAGACCGGTCATTGTATTCAGACGCTGTAGGGTCCGTTCAAAATCCACCCACCGAGAGAGAAGTTTGAAGGCCACAACCTTTTCAGAAGGGCTGCCCTTTTCTAAATAAGTGACGAAAATGTTCATGGTTGTGGCTGCATCACGCACCCAATGAGAGAAATAATCTGGAGAAGTCCGTGACGGAGATGCCATCACCCCACCCGGGCGAACATCAGGCGACGTTAAGTTCTGCAAAAGATAGAACAAGGCTTGGTCAGCCTGCAAATTAATGTCGATAACTTTAATTCCCGAAATTACCGAGCTCGCGTGTGGTGACTTTTGCAAGTCTGCGCCATTGCTCTTTTGCAAGTCTGCGCCATTGCTGCGAATACTAGCTCTGGCGCTGTTCCAAAATGAAGCAGCCATAGAAACAATTCCAACTAGAATCAGACAAAAAGCATATTTTTTAAAATTACCTAATATTTTCAACACGATCCCCCCTATTTTCACGTGCTGGCCAGTTGCCAAGTTTGCACGAGAAGTCTAGTCCAGCAAGAGAATTTTCCGATTCTCCGTTGGAAATTCCGCTTCTTATAACTGCTTGCCAATATGTTAGGCATTTTAAGCTATTTAGCTGTGACAATACTGTGACAATACAAAGCCCTAAATCCGCTACATTGAAAAATATGCAGAACCTTAGAATTCTTCATTTCCCTAAAGGTCAGAATCTTAGTTTTTCCGCGAAAGAGCAGCTTTCTCCAGGTCAGTGGTTATGCTTTAGCACTTGTTTACGCGAAGTTCTGATTTCTATGACGGCCGAGCCTCGTGAGACTGACTTTGTCCAATCTGGGTCGCCTCAAGCTGCCGGAATTGAATTTTTCGCCGGGGAGCAAGCTTACCAATTTCTGCTCGAATTAATTTCTGGGCTGAAGTCCGAAGTCATCGGCGAAACTGAAGTCTTTGGTCAGTTCAAATCCTTTCTCAGCCTCTTGGAAAAACAGGATACGCTAGCCTGGTACCATTTTAAAGCCCTAGCCAGGGCACTAGTCATTGATTGTAAGACTCTTCGCGAAAAATTTTTAACCAACTTGGGGCAACAGAGTTATGGCAGCCTGGTGCGTCGCCATCTTGGTGAGCATGATAATGTATTGGTTTTAGGTGGTGGGATACTGACCAAAGATATTCTACCGTGGTTACAAAATCCACAGCATAAATATCAACGTCAAATTCAGGTTCTGATACGCAGCCAAGCTAAACTTGCAGACCTCATAAGCCAGTTTCCGAAAACTCTTTTTTGCGACCTTAAACAAAAGCAATCCATGGAAAGCCCCTATTGCTTGATTATTGCAGCACCTGTTTCAAATCCAGATTTACGGCACTGGATCAAAACTTGGGGCAAACCAGAATTGGTCTTGGACCTTCGTGATCTAGAAACTGAAAAATTGGAAATCGGCCTGCCCTGGTATTGCTTGAAAGAACTTTTTGCCGAGCTCAAAGAACAAAATCTTTTTCTGCAGAAAACAGTGGCTCTGGCGAAGGCAGAAATTGTACAAATGACCCTGGTGCGAATGGAATCTGTGACGCTCAGGCCCTATGGGTGGGAGGACGTTTGCGCCTAAGGATTGCCGCTCGCAAAAGTGACTTAGCCCGCCTGCAGGCCTATTTGGTTGGTGATGCGTTAGCGGCCCTGGGTGCCAAGGTTGAATATGTATTTCGCGAGTCCTTGGGCGATATCAACCAGACCGATCCCCTTTGGAAGATGCCAGAAAAGGGAGTTTTCACGGAAGATTTTTTCGCAGGATTGACTCAAGGTGAATTTAATCTGGTCGTCCATTCTTGGAAAGACCTACCGACCGAGGCCCGTCGTGAAACAGAAATCGTTGCGACGCTACCCCGAGCTGATCTGCGTGATGTTTTAATTTTTCCGAAGCAATTTCAGTCGCGGGTGCGATCAACTCAGAAGTTGAAAGTATTGAGCTCCTCACCCCGCCGAGAATATAATTTACGGCCATTTTTGGGCTTGGTTTGGCCACACTCTTTGCAGGAAATCGAATTCTCTCCGGTGCGTGGCAACGTGCAGACACGGGTTCGCAAATGCCTGCAGGGTGAGGGCGACGCGCTAATCGTTGCCAAAGCGGCGTTGGACCGTTTGCTTTCTGCGACTCGTGATGAATTTCAAACCACCCGCTTGTTTTTGCGCCAAGCCTTGGATCAATGTCAGTGGATGGTCCTGCCCATCACTGTCGATCCGCCGGCCGCTGCCCAAGGGGCCTTAGCCATTGAGATTGCAAAAACCGCAGGTCCCGAGATCCGCTCACTGCTGGCACAAATTAACTGCAAAAAAACATTTTCGGCCGTCCAATGGGAGCGACAGACGTTGGCCTCGTTTGGTGGCGGGTGCCATCAAAAAATTGGCGTGGCCGAAAAATCCATTGCAAGAGGAAAAATCCAAGTCGTCCGTGGACTTGCGCCAAACGGAGACAAACTTTTAAATACCGAGTTTTTTCCTCAGGGAATACGGCGATCCAAAGCAAATTTTGGCGAAGTCAAAATTTGGTCGGAAAAAATTGCCGGGGCAAAGGTGTTTACCGAGGTACCGATCTCCAACCCGGAAATTATAAATGCCTTGGGCAAAACCCAAGGCATTTATGTTTCAAAGGCAATCGCACTTCCGAAAAATTATGTTACTACTGAGGGGCAGATTGTTTGGTGTGCGGGCTTAAAATCATGGCAAAAACTGAGTGCCCAAGGAATTTGGGTCTCTGGTTGCGATGAAAGCATGGGCGAAGGAAGTCCTGATATTGCGGCCCTTTGCGGAAGACCCTTAAGTTGGCTAAAGCTTACCCACACAGAGGGTCTGCCAAGTCTGCCCATGCTAGCAACCTATCAATTGCAGCAGAATCCATTGTCCAAACTTTTGCCTCAGGACTTGGCGCCGTTCA
This sequence comes from Streptomyces griseus, assembly GCA_943330705.2. Lineage (GTDB taxonomy): Bacteria > Bdellovibrionota > Bdellovibrionia > Bdellovibrionales > Bdellovibrionaceae > CALQIT02. The sequence goes on along the minus strand of CALQIT020000035.1, from coordinate 18,940 downwards.
CCCATTTTTTTTGGACCAGCTTTTCCCAATTCCAATATTACTGCCAGCATTTTCCAGAAATTCGTAAATCCTGTCATGCCAGTGGACCTGGGCACACAGCGCAACTGATTGAAAAGAAGTTGTCGCAAGTCGAAGTTTTCTTGGATGAAGAGGACTGGAGACGCTACTATTCATAGCGGGATCCTTGCATTCCAATAAAATGTCAAAGGCGGTTTATACTATGAATTCCAAAGATCTGTTTCAGCGTAGCCTAAAAATTGCTCCGGGTGGTGTGCATAGTCCTGTTCGCGCCTTTCAAAGCGTGGGCGGATCGCCAATTTTCTTTAAGTCCGCAAAAGGCCATGAATTGACCTCTGTCGAAGGGCAAATTTATACGGACTTTTGCATGAGCTTTGGACCATTGATTTTGGGCCACCGAGATCCCGAAGTTCAAGCCACCGTTCACGAGATGATCGACACCGCATGGTCCTTTGGCGCCTGTGAGCCCTATTCCCTGGAACTTGCGGAATGGATCACTCAGCGTCTGCCTTTTATTGAAAAGCTGCGCTTTGTTTCCTCTGGAACCGAAGCGGTCATGAGCGCCTTACGGGTGGCACGAGCCGCCACTGGTCGCACAAAAATTTTGAAATTTGATGGCTGTTACCACGGACATGCTGATTCTATGCTGGTCAAATCAGGCAGTGGCTTGGCGGGCCTGGCAACCAGCGACAGTGCTGGTGTTTCGCAACAAGTGGCCAGCGATACGCTTGTAGTTTCTTTGGATGATGACGCCGGACTAGAGCAAGTCTTTCAGCGCCAGGGATCAGATATTGCCGCCGTCATTTTAGAGCCACTTCCGGCAAACTATGGGCTGCTGCTGCAAAGAAAAGAATTTATTTTGAAAATTCAAAGTCTTTGCAAGCACCATGGATCGCTGCTGATCTTTGATGAAGTGATTTCTGGATTTCGTGTTGCCTTAGGCGGCATGGCTGAAGTTCTGAAAATAACTCCGGACCTAGTTACCTATGGAAAAGTGCTGGGCGGCGGATTCAATGTCGCTTGCTATGGCGGGCGCAAAGAGTTGTTAGATTTGGTCGCCCCGTCGGGGCCCGTCTATCAGGCGGGAACTTTAAGTGCAAACCCCGTTGGTATGCGCGCAGGGCTTGCCACCTTGGAAAAAATCGAGCGCATTGGCCTGTATCAAGAACTGAACTTACGCTCTGAACGATTTCTGAATTCGCTGAACTCTGGATTTTCAGCCGCCAAAGTGCCATTGCAGGCGGTCGGTGCGGCCTCGATATTTTGGTTGCATGAGCCGACCGACCAACCCATCCGGCGCATCGAAAAAATCCCAGCAAAACACAAAGAGAACTATGCCAAACTTTTTTACGAGCTTCTCAGGCGCAAGATCTACTTGGCCCCGAGCGGATATGAGGTTGGCTTTCTTTCTTGGGCGCATACTCCACAGATTCTGAATTCGGCTTGCGAGCAAATAGTAGATGCCGCAAGAACGGTTTATGAAAAATAAATACCAGCTTGGCTATCGTCACTTTTTGGTCATTCTGTGGTTGATTTTCACAGTGGCCTTGACGATTTGGCTTTTTATTTTTACCCGTAACTTATTCAGTCAGCTTCTGGCGGTGCACGCTGAAAACTCGCTGCATATCGATCGGCAAATGCGAATGATCCAGCTGGAGATTTTTTCGTTGATCATTGCTTTGGTGCTAGGAGGCGGTGGCCTATTGTATTTAACCCACCTCGAGCGAAAACGCTCTTTACAAATTCGCGAATTTTTTGCGACTTTTACGCACGAGCTTAAGACTTCTTTGGCAAGCCTGCGGATTCAGGCCGAAGCCATCGGCGAAGACTTAGCAAATACGAATATGAATAAAGTTGCAAATCGACTTTTGAATGAAACAACCCGCTTGGAACTGCAGCTTGAGAACTCTTTGTTTCTGGCGCGTGATGATGAAAGCTCTTTGTTTATTGAAACTGTTTCTTTAGCTAAGATTGTTTTCTATCTAAAGCATTCTGTTCCTCTGCGCATTCATTTAAATTGTGATTGTTTTATTAAGGCCGACACCCGGGCTTTAGAAAGCATTTTAAAGAATATTATCCAAAATTCGACCTTGCATGGCTCTGCCGAAAATATTTGGTTGGAGGTCAGCGAATCACAACCTGGAAATCTACGGATAAAAATCAAAGATGATGGTAAAGGTTTTTCAGGGGACCCCAAAAAACTGGGCCGTTTGTTTTCCCGCCAAATTTCAACAAGTGGCAGCGGCATCGGACTTTACATTATTGAAAAATTAGTAAAAAAAATGAAGGGCACGGTGTCTTTTTTGGGTGGGCCCGGCTTTACTATTGAAGTTATTTTACCAGGTAGTTTGGCGGGGGCCTCGGCATGATTAAAATTCTACTGGTTGAAGACGATCGCGGTCTTGGGGAAACCTTATCCGAACGATTAATGAAGGAAAACTACCAAGTCCTGTGGGCAAATTCCTATGTCCAAGGATTGAATGCGGTTAAACAAGAAAAATTTGATTTGGCGATTTTAGATATTGGCCTGCCGGACGGTTCTGGCTTTGACTTAGCCAAGGCGATCCGGCTGCACCAAGTGATTCCATTTCTATTTATGACGGCTTTAAATACAGCCGAAAATCGGCTTGAGGGCTATGAACTTGGAGCTGAAGAATTTATTCCTAAGCCCTTTCATTTAAAGGAACTTTTACTTCGTGTCGCTCATGTCTTAGAGAATCATGTTCCCGCCCGGCAACTGCAAATCGGTTCGCAAATTTTAGATTTAGAAAAAATGTCGGTTATTGACTCGCACGGAAAAAGTACTTTTATTTCAGCTCGGGATTTTGAAGTCTTAAAACTTCTGATTGCGCAGGCTCCAAAAGCGGTCCGCCGTGATGATATTTTGAATCTCGTTTGGGGTGAAGACCAGTTCCCAACGGCAAGAACTGTCGACAATAGTATTTTGCGGCTGCGCCAGATACTTAATGATGAAAATGGGCAAATTATTCGGTCTGTCCGAAGCATTGGTTACCAATGGGTCCCCGTAGGAGGTTCAAATGAATGAGAAGTTTCAAAATGCTTTGGCTCGCAAGGCTCAGTCCGTGCCACCGATATGGTTCATGCGCCAAGCTGGGCGCTATCATCGGCATTATCAGGCGCTCAGGGCAAAGCATTCTTTTATGCAGCTTTGTAAAAATCCAAAACTAGCGGCAGAAGTTGCTTTAGGGCCGATAACGGATTTTGATTTTGATGTTTCAATATTGTTTAGCGATTTACTTTTTCCACTGGAGGCCCTTGGCATGGGCTTAAGATACGAAGAAACGGGCCCAGAGCTTGATTGGCATCTGACGCCAAATAATATTTCCCAACTCAAGGGTCTGAAAGAAGCCCTTCCGCTGCTGGAGTTTCAAAAGGAGGCCGTGTTTCAAACCCGAAGTCTTTTGCCAAAAGATAAAAGTCTGATTGGCTTTGTCGGTGGTCCTTGGACCCTCTTTACCTATGCGGTCGAGGGCTCGCACAAAGGAAATTTGCTTTCAACTAAAACTTGGATGGCCCAACTCTATCCTGAGTTTTGCAAATACCTGCTGCCGCTTCTTTTGGAAAATATTAAGCTCCAATTTGCTGGCGGGGTTGAAATTGTAATGCTTTTTGATACCGCAGCCGGAGAGCTTTCTCCGCTTGATTTTCAAAACTTGTTGTTGCCACAAATCAAAGCTATCGCAAATCAGTTTCCGGGAAAAATTGGCTACTATTCAAAGGGAACGACGGAAGCCCACTTGCAAGCGCTTGAGCCATTACGTTCGCAATTTGCCGGAATCGGCGTTGATCATCGCTTTAATCTGCCCCAGATTCTGCAGCAGAATCGCTCTGGCTTTGTTCAGGGAAACTTTGATCAAGCGCTATTGTTTTTGCCAAAGGATCAGCTTCTAGGCCAGCTGTATAAATATTTAGAGCCCTTTCAAGCGCTAAGTCCCGGGGCAAGAGCGGGATGGATTTCTGGCCTTGGCCACGGGGTTCTGCCAAAGACACCGGAAGAAAATGTCCGCCTTTTTATTCAGACGGTGCGTGAGGCCTTAAAATGAAAGTGACAGACCTGTTTAAAAAGTATGACGTTCCGGCACCTCGTTACACCAGTTATCCAACAGTGCCCTATTGGAGTGACAACCCAACCACGCAGGATTGGCTTGATTCGGTAAGCAGTGGCCTAAAATCCGCTGAGTCCAGCTGGTCGCTTTACTTGCATATTCCTTTTTGTGAAACGCTCTGTACTTTTTGTGGGTGCAACACTTCTATCACTAAAAATCATAAATTAGAAAATCCATATTCCCAGAGACTTTTACAAGAAATTGACCTGTATCTAAAAAATTGCCCCGAATTACTGAAGCGGCCGCTCAAGTCCCTGCATCTTGGGGGCGGAACCCCTACTTTTTTATCTGCAGCCAATCTTAAATCCCTGTTGCAGCCCTTACTAAGTAAGGTCAGACGCGGAAGTGAATTCGAGGCCTCCGTTGAAGTCGACCCCCGCCGCACAAGCCAAGAACAACTGGAAACTCTTGCCTCTCTTGGTTTTAACCGCGTGAGCCTGGGGGTTCAGGACTTTGATTCTGAAGTGCAACGGTTGATCAATCGAGTCCAGCCATTCGCAATGACCAAAACAATAACCGACCAAAGTCGCGCGCTGGGTTTTGCCTCGATAAATTTTGACCTTATCTATGGTCTACCGAAGCAAACTCTAGACAGCATCACGGACATGGCACAAAAGACAATTGAACTTCGGCCGGATCGAATTGCACTTTATAGTTTTGCCTTAGTTCCGTGGATAAAGCCCGCACAAAGACTATTCAAAGATGACGACGTTCCCCAGGGCCAAGCCAAGCGCGAACTCTATGAAAGGGCCCGAGATTTATTACTGAATGCGGGCTATCAAGAGATCGGCATGGATCATTTTGCTTTAGAAAGTGATTCTTTGAGCAAGGCCCATCAATCTGGAAAGCTGCATCGTAACTTTATGGGATATACGGATCAAAAAACCGAGGTAATGATTGGCCTCGGAGTCAGCGCCATCGGAGAATCACCGACCTGTTTTCACCAGAATGAAAAAATACTGACCCGGTATGAAGAACGAATAGATGCACTGAAACTACCGACCTTGCGCGGGCATAAACTATCAAAGGATGACCAGACCTATCGCCAGCAGATTTTAGAGCTGATGTGCACAGGCAAGGTCAGCTTACTCGACCAAGACCAAGTGAATGATATCAAAACCTACCTTGCGCCGATGCTTGCAGATCAACTTCTAATTTTGCAAGAAAACCAGCTGCAGGTCCTACCGGAAGGGAAGCCTTTTTTACGAAATGCATGTATGGCCTTCGACAAAAGGTTGCGCGAAAAGTCTCCTCATACGAGAATATTCTCACAGGCATTATGAAGCGAGCTACAGTTGTAGGTGCGGGGTTTACAGGTCTTGTTACATCATACTTTCTAGTGAAAAAAGGCTGGAAGGTCGAGATTTATGAAAAATCCAGAGTGGGCGGGCTTATTGGCACCGTTAAGACCCCCAATGGCCCCGTCGAAACTGCTGCCAATGGGATCCTGTGCTCAGCACTGTTAGAGGAAATTTGTAAAGATATTGGCGTCGAACTTCAACCGATGCATGCCAAAAGTTTCAAATTCAATCTATTGGCAAAAATTCGCTATAGCTCGCGCTATTTCTACTTTAAAAAACTGCGCCGGATGCCACTGAGCTTCTTTGGCCTTCTTGCTTTTCTTTACGGTTTCGTTCTTGGCAAGCTAACCAACAGTCTTAAGCCCAACCGATTGGAAAATTTATGGGATTGGTCATTTCGCAATTTTGGCAGTGAATTCGCTGAACGTATTATTTCCATTGCACCCAATGGTATTTATGCCAGCTCTCCTAAAATGCTCAGCGCCCACCTGGTGGTTGGCCGCCACTTTTCTAAAGACAAAGCTTTACCCGAAAACATCAAAACCAGCGCTTTGCGCGGGACGGTTTCGCCGAAGAATGGAATGGCAGAATTGATTCACAAGCTAGAGTCCTATTTGCAAAAGAATGGCGTTCGTTTTCTAAAGAAGGAATTCGAACTGCGTAAACCCAGCGACGAGGCTGTAATTGTTTGTACCAACTCGCAAAATGCGGCCAAGGTTGTGGAACATCTTGATAAAGATTTATCCGCGCGATTGCAAAAAATTGAATTGCTACCTCTGGTGAGCGTCACTGTTTTTTTCCAGCCAATGCCAAAACAGATTGTTGGCTTTGGCACACTATTTGGCCCGGCAGAAGGTTTTCACTCGTTGGGCGTTCTATTTAATTCAGACATTTTTTCTGAGCGCAATGCCAAGCGGTCGGAAACCTGGATACTGGGTGGTGATCTGAATCGCGAGGTGGTCGATCTTTCTGAAAAATCGATTCTGACTTTGGTCGCCGAAGATCGGTTAAAACTTTGCGGCTACGAACAAAGCCCCTTAGCATGGCATATTAGCAAGTGGCCTCAGGCAATTCCTAAGTACTCATTAGATCTAGAACGGCACTTGCCAAATCTGAAATCTAAAGTTCCACGACTGCACCTGAACGGAAACTATTTAGGCAGTATTGGTCTTGGCCAAATTATCATACAAAGTGAAAAGCTCGTACTTTCTTTAACGGAGAAACCATGAAAACCGGCGTACTATTAGTCAACATCGGCACTCCCGATTCGCCCGAGAAGAAAGATGTCGCACGTTATCTTCAAGAGTTCCTTATGGATCCCTATGTGATTGATCGCCCGGCCTTCTTTCGTTGGATTTTGGTCAATCTCATTATCGTCCCATTGCGTTCCGGAAAGTCAGCGCACGCCTATAAAAGCATTTGGTCGCAGAATGGCTCACCACTAATGGTGCACAGCCGAAATCTTGCACAAGAGCTGCAGCAATTTATGGGCGAAAAATATCATGTTGAATTGGCCATGCGCTATGGAAAACCGCACATTGCCCGCGCATTTAGACGCTTTGCTGAAGCTGGGGTCGAAAAAGTTTTAGTGATACCCCAATACCCCCAGTTTGCAGAGTCCTCGAGCCTCAGTGCCTTAGAAAGAGTTGACGAGATTCGACGTTTTGCGAAGTTTGCAAAACCCGTTACCGTCCTTCGCGAATTTTATCAGCTGCCAGAATTTATTAAAACCTATGCTTCGCTAATAAGTGAATACACTTCGAATCGCAGTTTCGATCATGTCCTTTTTAGCTTTCATGGAATTCCGGAACGCCATCTACGAAAAGTTGCACCTGAAAGTGCGAACTGTTCGCCGGAATCCATGTGTAAGAACCTGTGCAATCAACTTTGCTACCGAGGGCAGTGCTTCGCTACGGCCCGCAATCTTGCATTGCACATGGATGTAAAACCTGAAAACTATACGGTCTCTTTTCAATCCAGAGTTGGCGGCGATCGATGGATCGGTCCGTATACAGATAAAATTATCAAGACCCTCGTCGACTATGGGAAAAAGAATATTGCGGTGGTTTGTCCGTCTTTTACCGCCGATTGCCTTGAAACAATAGAAGAAATTGGTCAGAAGCTGCGGGAAACTTTTCAAAATGCTGGAGGCGAAAACTTAATTCTTGTGCCGTCTTTAAATGCCAGCCACAGGTGGGTCGAAAGCTTAGCTAAGCTTGTTCAACGAATGGAATCCAGACAAGAAAACTTGAACGGCCTGTTGATTGATCTATAGGAGGATTTGATGCCGCTATCAAGACCCAGAAGAAATAGAAAATCTGTTGCCATTCGCAGCCTGATCCAGGAAGCCAGACTTCACCCTTCACAGTTGGTATTGCCCCTTTTTCTGAAGGCTGGAAAAAATGTTCGCGAACCGATTGCCTCAATGCCCGGAATCTTTCGTCTTAGTTTGGATCAGATTCTTAAAACAATTATTGAAGCACAGGCGCTGGGAATTTGTGCCGTTGCCCTTTTCCCGGTTATCGAAGAACAGAAAAAAGATCGCTTGGCAACAGAGTCAAAGAATCCCTACGGCCTGCTGCCGACTTCGGTCACGGCTATAAAAAAAGCCTTTCCTGAAATTCTTGTTATTACCGACGTTGCGATGGATCCCTATTCTTGCGATGGACACGACGGCTTGGTCCAAGACGGAAAGATTTTGAATGATGAGACCATCGAAATCCTTTGTGCCCAGGCACTCGCTCAGGCCAGGGCAGGAGCTGACTTCGTCGCACCTTCAGATATGATGGATGGAAGAGTCAGTGCAATTCGTAAAGCTCTTGATCAAGCAGGGTTTACCGATACTGGAATTCTTTCTTACTGCGCTAAGTATGCCTCAAGTTTCTATGGACCATTCCGGGAGGCCCTCAACTCGGCGCCGCGCTTTGGCGATAAAAAAACTTACCAAATGGACCCCGCAAATTCCCGCGAAGCTTTGCGTGAGGCTCGTCTTGATGTGGCCGAAGGGGCGGATATTCTGATGGTCAAACCGGCATTGCCATATTTAGATATTATCGCCAGGCTAAAGGCGCTGAGTAGCTTGCCGATTGCCGCCTATCATGTCAGTGGCGAATACTCAATGATCATGGCTGCAGGAGCAAATGGCTGGCTTGACACTGAAAAAGCAATGATGGAGTCACTACTTTGCATTCGCCGTGCCGGGGCTGATCTGATTTTCACCTACTATGCGCTGGAAGCAGCCCGTCTGCTGAAACTGGAATCTAGCAAGGCTTAACTTTAAATCCCGTTGGCTTGATCCTGCCAGTCGTCGACTTCAATTGGCTCTAGGGTGGATTTCCCTTCGTCGCTGCGAAAGGGTCGCGTGGGTCCAGCTTGAATAGTTGATCCCTTTGGCACGACGGCCTTTAGTTGGATTTTTTCACCACAAGCATTCCAATAGATTCTCATCTGTAGAATATTTCGACCGAGCTCAAGCGGGGCACCCGCGTCCCAAAACGAAGGCATCGAAAAGGAATGGGGCTTGTGAGATCGCTCATCATAATAAACCGGCCAGCGCATGGGTGCGTATTTTTTAAGTTTTGACCGCAAGTCGTCTGATATTTTTTCAAAATAATCGTCAAAATGAATCCAACTGCTGGCCCCAGCGCCAGCGCTGCCGCCAACGCCAGATTCTCTGGCTTGGGTTCCCAGCAGCTTTCCGCCATACAGACGATGCTCGGCGCTGACTTCAAAAAAACCATAGGTGCCAAGAATGGAGTGCTTCCGCTCCCAATCACTGATGGATAACTTTTTTCTCAGAAAGAACTCATCCTCAGTCTCTTCGGATTGCCTTCGCAGTGGAACTCTTTCTTGTTGGCTTGGCAAATACTGAGAATTGATACTGAACATGACGAAATACCGATAGTCTGTCCGCATAGCTTCGCGCAATGGCAGAATACGACCTGAACCGTCTGGCAAAAATTCAATTGGGTCGTCAAAATAGAAAGATTCTGAATCATTAGACAATATCTGGGTATCCGCACAGCGCTTTGCTTCCCAGCGAATATCCCTTTTTGAAATCAAGTGTCTTTCGCCAGGGCCAAAACTCAATAACTGAACTCGCTCGAGTGGGCGAAGCCCCCGCCAAACCGCCCAATAGGCCAAAAAATGTTCCTGACCAATTTGCACTTGGGGTTTCGAATTTACGGTCTCGTATACCGCAAAATCGTTTGCCAAATCCAATGCTGTGAAGCCACTCCATTCTTTGCCAAAAAAGCCATTTGACGTGACCCGATAGGTCTTCTGATTGAGGTCCATCAAGTGATTTTCGGCCAGATCACCTTCAGCAAAGACTGAAGAAAAAGAAAATCCAAAGGCTAAAATCAAGGCAAATTTCTGAGTCCACATAGAAAGCTCTCCTACTGAAAAAGTGGAACTATAGTCGGCTTTTTGCGATCCAGCGCCTGTCAATTTTCTGTACAGTCATTCTTACAAGTTGAAGTGAATCAATACTCCGTACTGCAGTGCGTTTTGATCGACAGAGTGAATGCACTGAAATAATTTTATAGATTGCGAAAACAACCAAGAGGACAAACCCATGAAAAAAATCAAAGTTGCAAACCCAGTCGTTGAACTTGATGGCGACGAAATGACTCGAATTATTTGGAAATTTATTAAAGACAAACTGATCCTTCCCTACTTGGAAATTGACCTTAAGTATTACGATCTTGGAATGGAAAATCGCGACAAAACAGAAGACAAAGTGACGGTAGAGGCTGCCGAAGCAATCAAAAAATACAATGTTGGTATCAAATGTGCGACCATTACCCCTGACGAAGCCCGGGTAACAGAGTTCAAACTTAAACAAATGTGGAAGTCACCCAACGGAACTATTCGCAATATTTTGGATGGAACAGTTTTTCGCGAGCCCATTGTCTGCAGCAATGTTCCCCGCTTGGTGCCAGGCTGGAAAAAACCAATTGTGATTGGCCGCCATGCTTTTGGCGATCAATACCGAGCCACTGATTTTGTGACTAAAGGCAAAGGTAAATTGACAATTACGTTTGAGCCTGAAAACGGGGAAAAAATTTCTCATACTGTTTATGATTTCAAAAGCGACGGCATCGCCTTGGCTATGTATAATACGGATGAATCCATTCGTGGTTTTGCCAAGTCTTGTTTCAACATGGCACTCAGCAAAAAATGGCCACTCTTTTTATCAACAAAAAATACCATCCTGAAAAAATATGACGGACGATTCAAGGACATTTTCGAGGAAATTTTCACAAAGGACTTTAAAGGGAAATTCGCAGATGCAGGAATTACCTACGAACACCGGCTGATCGACGACATGGTTGCTTCTTGTTTAAAATGGGAAGGGGCCTTCGTTTGGGCCTGCAAGAACTACGATGGCGATGTCCAGTCTGATACGGTAGCCCAAGGTTTTGGATCCTTAGGCCTGATGACTTCAGTTCTGATCACACCCGACGGCAAGACCATGGAGGCAGAAGCAGCCCACGGGACTGTGACTCGTCACTTTCGTCTTCACCAGCAAGGCAAGCCAACTTCCACAAACCCTATTGCCTCCATTTTTGCGTGGACGCGTGGTCTTGCTTTTCGCGGCGAACTCGACGGCAATAAAGAACTTGTGCACTTTGCGCATACTCTGGAAAAAGTTTGTGTCGACACTGTCGAAGCAGGCTTTATGACCAAAGACCTTGCTGCATGTATTTACGGGGACAAAATTCCTGCCGATAAATATCTGAACACCGAGCCCTTTTTGGAAAAAATAAATCTCAACCTACAAAAGGCCCTTGCTTAATTTTTATCTAAGCAAATCCCGAACGGATTATTTGGCCACTTCTGCCCCTTTCTTTTCTTAGCAAGGGGCTGTAATTCAATCCTAAAAATGCTTTAGTTTAGTTTCTCTAGCTTGACCAAGGTCATCCAAAGTCGCCCGTAACCGAGCAGCTAGAAATTTTCCCCAAGCTTTATAGACCTTCACTGCCATCTTATCATTTGTCGCCATTTTCTCCCTGAGCTTCTCGTAAGGAATTTCGATCACGTGACAAGTCTCAGCGACCAACGCGGTGGCGGTTCGCTTGCCGCCATCCAAGTATGGAATCTCGCCAAAGTGGGATCCTGATCCCAGCATCGCAATATTCGAATCCGTTCCCGCCTTGGTCGTCGAATAAATTTTTACCGAACCTAGCCGAAGCAGGTAAAAAGACTTGGCCTCTTGACCAATCGTAAAAATCTCATCCCCTTGAGAAAGCTTTTGTTCGCTCGCAATCTCGGCGATTAAAGCTAACTCGCGAGCGTCAAGATCCTTGAACAGATAAACGTCTTTAAGCATATTTCCGATGGGCATAGGTTTTCCTTCCTGTAAATTACTTCGTGCAAGCTAATAGCAGTTAAAAATCTATCTCCAGCTGTTCGTTGGCGGTACTGACCATTGCTGGCAGGTCTTGAGCAATGACAGGACTGGCAACGGCATGCCGGGAGGGTTGCTGCAATATTCGATAGTGCAAATTCATTTTGGCTTGAATAATTGCCATACGCGACGCCAGGAAAATCCGTTGAAATCGTTTCTTGAGAAGGTTCACAAGAAACGATTTTTCTAACTTCTGCAGCTGACCCGTTCGCAGTAAACTGATTAGCGCCCCTCGCTTTATCTTGCCGGAAGTGGTTAGCGGCAGTGAACCCGATGGAATCAAGTAAACATGATCGACGGAAATAGGGAACCTTCCGCGAAGGGCTTTGCCAACGGCAACCTTGATCCGATGATGCTGACCAGGTCTCCAACCACCAAGCTCTATCGCCAAATGGATAACCTCTAGATTCTCAAACTCGGAGGTCACGGCAAAGGCCGTCATTCGTCCCCACTTAAATCCTTTGATCGCCGCGACTTTTCTTTCGATATCCGGCGCAAAAAATGTTTTTCCTAGTTGCTGCATCGATTCTTGAATTTTTCCCACAATGAACAACTCACCCTCGTGAAGGAACCCAAGGTCTCCGGTCCGAAGGAAATCTGTTGGTGGCCCAATTCTTTCTGCCAAACTTTCACTGTAGTAGCCGATTGAGTTGGCCGCGGATTTGACGTGCACTTCACCAATAGACTTTTCATCCAGCAAAAGGCCGTCCGGCGAGCAAATGCGAAGCTCAATACCCGGCACTGGCCTTCCACAGCTCATAAACTCTGTCGACTCCCCTTTGGTTTGGCAGGGTATAATCTGACCTTGTTCCAATAATTTGCTATGCAAATTTAAAGAGCGAAATCGACGACCCACGGGATTCAATGCGACCCCCATGGCGGACTCGGACAGCCCGTAAATTGGAGTTATGGCACCGGGGCGAAAACCTCCACAAAAGAAATGGTTTGTGACTCTGCGACAGGTGTCGGAATTAGTCGGTCCGCCCCCAATCAGCGCTAGACGAACTGCAGACAAATCATTTTTTTCTACTTTATCCGAAGCCACCTCGGTCACTAACGAATTGTAGAAAAGCTCAGTGCCTAAAAGAATGGACCCGCCAATCTGCGCAAGAAACTCAATGAATCTTACCGGATCCCTGGAAAAATCGGCCGATGGAATGAGATGCCCGGCGGACTGACTGAAAAGGGGAAGAAAAACACCCCCCAGCCAACCGATCTGTTGCTGGAACGGCAGGGCACTGACAACCGTATCACGAGAACCTATCTGTAAGCCCGCAACAAGTTGTTCTAGATTTGTTAATATATTTTCATGACTGAGAACCACTGGCTTGGGATCACAGGTGACGCCTGATGAAAACTGAATTGCGCAAGCTTCGTCGGTGGCTAAAAAACCAGAGATCTTAATAAAATTTCCTTGGTCTTTTTGTTTTCGCAATGGAAATTCAATTCGTGCCAGCGCCGATTGACTTCTTAATACCGAACTTGAAACTTGATCCGTGATAATTAAATTTGCCTTCACCCTTTCGGCCGCATTGGCAACAAGAGCCAGATACTCCTTCTTGGAAAGTGTTTCTCGGGTCGCAATAGGCACAGGAACCGAACCTGCCATCAAGGCGCCAAAATAGGAAAAAATGTATTCAGGGGAATTTGAAACCGAAATAAGAACCTGACTGGTGGGAATCTTTTGATCAAGAATTGCCAAAGCAACTTTCTGACTTTCCAACCAAATGTCTTGGTAGGTTAGCGATCGACTCAATCGAAAATTTTGATAAAAATACAAAATCGGCTCAGTTCGGCATCGATTCTTTTCAATAATCTCTAAACAATTTTTAAATCTCATTGCAGATGCACTCCTTCTTTTGCCAGCCCCTAATGACCGTATTAAAGCAAAAAAACAGGATTTTGGGCTCTGTTCTATGAAGAACTAGCCCAAAAGACAGGGGTTAATTATTGGTTTATGGGTCGGAATCATCAACCTGTGCGCTATCGCATTATGAGTGAACCACTCCAAAGGCTTTCTAAAAAGTCAGCATAGGCATAAATGGTAATACCGTCGACTTTTCGTGTATTGGCCTCGGTACTCACAACACAAAAGTTGGCCACTTTCTTTTCTTCTCTCAGGGCACGTAACCCTTTGAGATGTTGGTCATGAACATTTTTTGTCGATTTTACTTCGATTGCCAGTTGCATGCCCACTACAAAATCAACCTCAAATTGACTGGTGCTGCGCCAGTATGAAAGCGGTTCTTTGATGCGGTTATAGGACAGATAAGCTCTTAGCTCTTGTGCGATAAAGTGTTCAAAAGCTTTACCGAATGCTTCGCTTCCAAATTCTATGTTTTTTCGTTTGGCCAAATAATTTGTCACCCCGACGTCGACCAAAAAAAACTTTGATCGTGTAATCGCCTTACGTTTTTTTGTGGCAAGGAAGGGGGTGACTTCAAAACCAATCAGGGTATCTATTAAAATCGAAAGGTAGTTCCTAAATGTTGTCGCTTTGATTGCACAATCGTTGGCAAAATTCTCAATTGCCAATTCATCGCCCGAGTGAATCGCCATAATGTCAATAAAACGGGAAAAAGCATCAAGATTTCGCGTGAGCGCTTCGTCAGAAATTTCTTCTTTAAGATAGAGCGAAACATAGTCGTCAAGCTCGGAATCAAGCGATGATTTGGTTGCCAAATAATGCGAAGGCAGCCCCCCGTGATTCAAATAACGGAGAAGGTTGAAATCTTTGATCTCAGCCGAAACCAACGGAAAAAGCTCAAGCCTTGTGGCACGGCCACCAAGCAGATTTGCGTGCTCTCGTTTGAGTTTGCGAGCACTAGATCCCGTCAGTAGAAAACGTGTTCCGTGCTTTTGAATGCAATTTTGTACTTCATCTAGAAGTTCGGGAATCTTTTGAATCTCATCGATGACGATGAGCTCACCTTTTTTCTTAATCTGTTGTCCAATTAGCCCTGGATTTGTTTTGAGTTGCCGAAGCAACGATACTTCTAACAAATTGTAGGCTCGATCAAACTTTAAATCGGTTTGGTAAAGGGAGGTCTTTCCCGTATTTCTGGCTCCAAACAAAAAGGCACTTTTTCTTGTCAGGGGCTCTGTAAGATTAAGAAAACGCTTGTATCGCATGAATAATGATTCCACACATTATGACATTCCTCAACTAATATGTGGATTATGATGACATTCCTCATGTTACCTGAGGAATGCCCAAAACATTACTCTCGAAGCAAAGCTCTCGCCCTTGGTCCGATTCCTGGACCCCTTTCCTCAAATCCTTAATATTAGGCCTAAAAACGAGCATATGGCATCCGGCAGCGATCTTCGTCCCCAGACCTGGAGCATTCTACATAAGTCTGACGAAATCAATCCGCCTCAGGGCATTGGGAAGATAGCGAAGTAGAAGACTAGTCGTTGGAAGCCTTCGGCGGTAAAAGCTTTCGTCGGGCTTTAAAAAACTCAGAAAACATAAGATGGTATTTTTTATAGTTGGCCTCTGAACCTAACAAAATTTTCAGTTGTTCGACGGCATCGACTTCGTAGTCATTCATCCGACGAATCCCAACTTCGACAAAGTTTGTATCAACTTCATCATATTTATTTTGCAAGGTCTCAACAATTGTTAAATCTTTGGCTACAGCCTGAACCAAGACGTCCTCGTCAACTTTTGTTTCATCTCTAAACTTGGTACTAATTAGCTTCATCCAATCAGCTTCAGTGTCCTTACGGAACTTTGTATAGTCCCTGGTGTAAAGAACACAGTCCGTGTAGCTGCCCTTGAGTTCTTCCACTTTATTCGGAGAAAACTTAATATTGGAGCGTGCGTCTCGTTGCCGTCGAGACATACTCTCGGCCGCGGTTTCACCGCGATCGTTGGTACTGCTCAGGTTTCGACCGAAGCGCAAAATCAATTCAGGATTTATCTTATAAGTTACAGCGATGATCGCGACTAAGCCAACCGTAGCCCAAATGAAGCCTTTTTTAAATCGTTTGGTCTGAACTTCAATATGCAAAGGGGACTCGTTGACCTTTGCCATACCCGTCAGGCGAAAACTTTCTTCTTCAACGGTGGCATAGATGACATCTTTCACTTTAGCCATTGTCTCCATCCACACCTGCGGAGGGGAACCTGGAGGCGCCCGGCGCTCGACCTCTGACTTTAAAATTGGTAGCAAAGTGGCTTCGACCCGAGTGAATATTTCTTGCTTGTACTTTTCACGAAGACGATCAATTTCGTCAAAGGCCTCGGTCCGCAGTTTTTCAATGCGGGCCATTTCTTCGATTCTTAACTGTGCGAAAGAGTCAGATTCCTTCTTCTTCAAGTCCGCAGCCTGGTTGTATGCTTTGGCTTTCATTTCATTGATCTCGATGGTGCTTCGATCGCGCAACGTATCTGTTTCTTGTTTAATTTTTTCCCATTCGCGAATGGTCTCGCGCCTTTGCAGCTCGACTTGCTCCAGATCTTTCTTTGTCAGCGCCATTTGATTTTGCAAGTCCAAAGCGCTTGTTTTAAATTGCTCGGCCTGGGCTTGCAATGAAGCTACCGCAGAATCGAGGCTTTCGCGCTCTTTAGTCGCCACTTGAGCTCGAGTTCTGTTTACATCAAAAATTCGCAAAGCTTCTTCAGTTTGCAGCAAGTGTTCTTCTTTTTGCTCCTGAAGTTTTTCGATCTCAAGACAAATATAATTTGCTTGCTCCGCATACTCGACCTTCTTCTTCATGGTCGTATCGTGTTCGGTTTTGGCCTTGCTAACTAAGGCCACAGCTTGATCATGGGCCTCGCGAATTTCTGCCTTAGCTTTGCTGCGGGCATCATCCAACAAGCGCTTCACTTCAGCAATCGCTTGGTCGGTTTCGGTTTTTCTGTAGTTTTCAACTTCGTCATGTGCTTCGGCGCGCAATTGCTTTACCTCTTGCTCAACGGTGTGGCGAAGCTGTTCGGACTCACTACTAGCCAGAGCTAACGATTTTTCGGCTTTCTCTCGAACCTGCAAAAGTGTGGATTCAGCTTCTTTTTTTCCGCGCTCGATCAACATTTCATATTCTTTTTTAGAGCGCCCTAAAAGGTCATCGGATTCGCGACGCGCTTTTGAAAGTAGAACTTCACTTTCGGATGTTGCAGAGGCCAGCATTCGCTCTGAGCGAATGGTTGAATTCTGCAAAAGATCTTCGGCATCAAGCTTGGCCTTTTCTACGATTGATTTTGTATCCAAATCAACTTGCAATCTGTATTCGTCGGCTGCCTTTTGTGCATTTTCAACCAGGCCCTCAGATTGCTGGATTTTGTCTGCTAAATAGCGATCGCCTTCGTGATGCTTCACTTCGCGATACTCATCAGCCTTAGCCTGCGTAGAGGCTAGTAGGTAATCAGAGTCCTTTTTGGCGCGATCAGTTATGACCTCGGCCTCGCTGTTTGCGACGCGCAAAAGACTTTCAACTTCAGCCCGTGCAGAACCAACCAACTGTATAGACTGATCCCTAGATTTATTGGTAAGGGCTTCGCTTTGATATTTCGCATCGGCCAGCATTTGCGCAGAATTTTCTCTGGCACCTTTTAAGGACCTCTCGGCTTCGTCACGGGAATTGGTCACAATCGATTGGGATTCAGAGCGGGCTTTGGCGATGCTTTGCTCGTAATCGGCACGAGCCTTAGCCATTGTTTCTTTGGCCTCTTGCTGAGCTGAACGCAAAGTTTCTTCGGCTAATTTTTTCTTGCTTTCGGCGTCGGAGATCATCTTTTCATGCGCCTTTAGAATTTCTGCCCGGGTCGTTTCTGCCGTTTTACGACGAATCTCTAGTCCGTCGATTCGAACCAACTCTAATTCGTGCTCTTTCAGACAAGCGCCCTCAGTCCGGGCCTCGTCGAGCAATTCTTTGGCTTTGCTTTCGGCATCTTTAACTATTTCATCGGCGCTGCGTTTTGCATCGGCAATCTCGGACTCGAAGTCCGCTTCTGCTTTGCTGCGCAGCTCGAGTGCAATTTCGCGCGCTTCGCGCAAGCTACTTTGGGCTTCGGCGGCCGCGTTGCTTGTCAATTCGGCGGCCTGTTTTTTAGCTTCAGAAGTTGCTTCGCTTAAGGTTCGCTCGGCTTGCTCTTGCAATAGCCTAGACTTTTTGTAAATGTCGGCAACCTTATCCAGTGCTTCACGTTCGGCATTCAGTAAAATATCTCTACTTTTTCGTTTAGCTTCGGCCAAGGCTTCTTCGGCCTGAGTCTGCGCTTGAGACTGAATTTTTCGTGCTTCTTTTTTCGCATTATCAACTATTTCATAGGATTCTGAGGGAATTGAGGCCACCCCTGCCGCGATGACGGGCTCGCTAACAACTTGTAAATGGGATGGCTTTAAAGCGACATTACCTAGCAGTGCATTGGCTTTTGTTTCAGACGGCAAATTGATCGATACCGCTGAATTCTCGGTGGATCGTTGCCCCGCTGGCGAATCTGAACCGGTTCGCGCCAAAGGCTGCGACAAAGACTGAGCCAAAGGCTGCGACAAAGACTGAGCCAAAGGCTGCGACAAAGACTGAGCCAAAGACTGCGACAAAGACTGCGACAAAGGCTGCGACAAAGGCTGCGCGCCCACTTCGGACTCTACGGCGGCGGATGAAATTTCAAATCGAACTTCACCCTTCCAGCGCCCCAACGACAGCACATCCGAAACTTTAATTCGAATTCTTGTATTTGCTTTAATTTGTTTGCCGTTGATAAAAGTGCCATTGGTCGAGCCCAAATCGGTTACCCATAGTTCGTTATCAGCGAATTCGACTTTTGTATTCGTTCGACTTACGCTAGGGTCATTGGTTCGCACCGTGGCATCAAGGCCTCGGCCAAACGTGAACTTGGCCGTATCCATCTTTTGGACGGACTCTCGGCCGGACTCATTAATGCGTATGATAACCCTACTACTCATATTCCCCTATTGTTCAAGACGCGGTTTTTCTTACCTTGTCGAGCTCACGAGATCTTACTGTTTTGACAATTTCGCTATTTACCGCTTCTTCAGCAAGTGCATCCAAAGGATCTTTATGTTCATCAAATTTTCGCTCATCTGTTGGAAACGAATTATTGTCGCTGCGGT
>CALQIT020000034.1 GCA_943330705.2 Streptomyces griseus | reverse complement strand
GTCAAATCGGTGCCTGGCGCGACGGCTTGCCACGACTAGAGCCTGCTAGAACTGAGTGCTTATTTAGCCGAATGATCCCTTATTTTAATTCAGGAATTCTTTTTGCCCGTGAGAAAAATTTGAGTTGGTCCTCCCGCTGCGCCTTTCAAGAGGGGGTCTTTTATCCATTTCCAAAAGACAGCCCTTTATTAAGCATGAGCCTACCGGAAAAACCATTAACAGAAATTTTGAAGCTGAAGTACGGGGGGGCCCTGACCGACCTTACACACTTTGGCTTTCTAAAAACAGACCAGCAGGCGTTTGCTTTTCGCAATCATCCAGACTTTTACTTTGTTGTGATCAGCGCCCTGCCGGAAGTCTGGTTGAAATCTCACTTGCAAGCAATCCATCAACGAACTCTAGAACTGAGCGCGGAGCTTTAAATGAAATCACCATCGGGAACAATCTATATCATTTCGGATGGCACCGGAGAAACTGCTTCAACGATGATCCGCGCAGCCCTTGTGCAGTACTCAAACCAAGAAATAAATATGGTTCGTTGCAAAAATATTCGAACCGAAGATCAAGTCATCCCCTTGATCGAAGAAGCCTTCGAGTGCCGCGGACTGATTGCCTATACCGTCGTTAGTGCTCAAATGCGCAGTAAGATCAGAGATCTTGCAGCCAGCAAATGCATTCCCAGCATTGACCTTTTAGGGCCGCTACTGACGACACTGGATCTCTATTTTGGAGTGGCAAACTCGGTGCCAAAAGCTGGCTTATTGCGCACCGTCGACGAGCAATATTTCAAGCGTATCGAAGCGATCGAATACACCGTGAAACATGACGATGGAAAATCTATGGCTGGGCTAGATAAGGCCGACATTGTACTTTGTGGAATCAGCCGAACCAGCAAAACTCCTTTATCAATTTTCTTAAGTCATAAAGGCTGGAAGGTTGCAAATGTTCCCATAGTCTTAAATACACCAGTCCCTGAAGAGCTTTTCAAAATTGATCAAAGAAAAATTGTTGGCCTGATTATTGATATTGAGTCCCTGCAAAGAATCCGAAAAAACCGCTTGGAACGATTTGGCCAAGATCCCGGCGGAGAATACGCCAGCATTTCCAACATCATCAATGAGATTGAGTACGCAACTGAGCTGTTTAAAAAAAATAGAAAATGGCCGGTCTTCAACGTCACCGACCGAGCCCTAGAAGAAACCGCCACCGAAATAGTAAGAATCGTTGCTGCGCGAATGGGTCTGCCCGAAAGCGTTCTGTACTAGAGATTGGCTAAGCCTTCGGCTTAGAATCTGGCTAAGACTTTTCTTGTTGTTGAATCGCGGTATACAAAACTTCGGTAACTGACTTTAGCTCTGGACTGCGGCGCGAATAAAAATAGAATTCGACGTCATAGCTAAAATCCTTTACGTGCACATGATTCAATCGCCCCATGCGAACTTGTTTTTTAATTGCCAACGAGGGCACAAAACCCCAGCCAAGACCTGACTCTATCACGCGCTTTAAAGTGCCCACATTGGTTGACTCAAAAGTAGGCAGAGTTTCAATTTTGGCAATTTTTAAAGAGCTTTCTAGCTCCTGATTAAAATGAGGCAGCTCGCCGGTAAATAAAATAATGGGGTACTTTTTATAATCAGCGATTGTAATCTGCTTTGGCATTTCGGTATCTTTTCCATTACCAACCAGCCACATTTCTTCTTTGAATAGAAATTTTTTATCAACGTCACCCAGGTCCATTTTGTATTCGGTTTCGACCTCTGGCAGAATCAAAATATCCAACAACCCATTTTTGAAAGTTTCGATTAGATCTTCGCCCTTGTCATAGTCGACTTTGATATTCAGCTCAGGATTATGTTTCAATAGGCGCCCGACAATTGGACTCATCAACTGCACACCCATTGAGTTCAATGTGCCAATGCGAATCTGACCTTTAAGCTCGGCCCCCATGGCCTTGACCGCTACTTTAGCTTGGTTAGAAAGTTGAATAATTTTTTTAGCATAGTCATAAAGAACTTCGCCCTGAAGGGTGGGACGAATCTGCCGGACTCCCCGGACCAAAAGCTCGACCCCCAGGTCCTCTTCCAGATTGCGAATTTGTTGGCTAATCGCGGGTTGGGTCAAAAAGAGCTTGTCGGCCGCTCCGGTCATGCTTCCTTCACTAATTACGGTAACGAAGGACTGAAGCTGGTATAGATTCATCATGCGAAGATTCCTCCTTTGCTCTCTAGCAAATATTCGGTAATCTAATCTTATAATTGAAAGGAAGGGAATCAATATGTTCTTGAGAGTTTCCCCTTGCCGTTTGTTTTACAGGTTCGTTTTTGCTCTTATTCTGGTGGCGTCGACCCATGCAGAAGCCAAAATATTTCGTAACGCATATGTTTCATTTGTTTTACCTGATAGCTGGAAATGCCTTCTTGAGCACACCGAATGGGTTTGCAAAAGCGAATCGGATAAAGAGTCCAAAGAAGCCATCATCGTCTTAACGGCAAAAGAGACCGGGCCAACGGATTCATTTGATGCGTACGCCCAGCATCTTGGTAGTGCGCTGACTCCGTCTTCAGGTCCAGCTCAAGGAATACCGTCCAAAGTCCAGGCCGCCCCAAAGCAAATCGCCATCAACAATCACACTTGGGTGGACGGACTTCATCTGCACGGCGAAGTCGCAAATTACTTCACTCGGTATTTAGCAACAATTAAAGATAAAATTGCAATTCTGGTAACCTATAGCGCCCACAAAGATCACTATGCTAAATATTCCACTGACTTTTTTTCGTCAGTGCAAAGCCTTCAGGTCATTGCCACCAAGAATTTGATGAATGACCCCTCTCTAGGGCCGATCAACAAAGCCGACGGCGACATCATTGGTGGCAGTAATATTGAAGGCCATATGGCGGGACTGGGTGATACGAATCTACCTCCACCACCAAAATCAGGGGCCAGTGGTAACACGCGAACTCTTATGATTGCCTTGGCAGGACTACTTCTTGCCGCGGCAGCATATATCCTACTGAAAATGAAAAAAAGATAGGTGGTCGATTTCAATGTTCAAAAAAATGCTTAGCGTTCTTTTTTTGAGTCTAATTGCAATTCCAAGCCACGCTCGTCTTTTTCGTAATGCTTACATTTCCTTTTCAATGCCCGACAAATGGCAATGCCAGTTGGATGGAACAGAGTGGATTTGCCGCAGCGATGCAGACAAAGAATCAAAAGAGGCGGTTATTATTTTAACAGCTAAAGAAGCGGGCCCCACTGATTCCCTTGCTGCCTATTCCGCGCACCTCAGCGGACCCATCGTGAGCCAAGGCCACGCCGGCCAGAATATCACTTCAAAAGTATCGGCACCACCCAAAGAGGTGCAAATTAACAATCAAATTTGGATCGATGGTTTGCATTTGCACGGCGAGGTTGCAAATTATTTCACCCGCTATCTTGCCACGGTTAAAGATAGAATTGCTATTTTAGTAACATACAGTGCCCACAAAGATTTTTTTAGTAAGTATGCGACCGATTTCTTTAGTTCGATCAACTCGATGCAAATTACCGCCAGCAAAAGCCTGCTTCCTGAAGGCACAGGCGGTGGACAAGGCACTATAGTTGAACCTTTGGGGGGCGCATCGAATCCGATTTTCTCTGATCCGGGATTACCGCCACCACGGTCGCAAGCTGGCGGCAAAAACACAGCGATGCTTTTAACCGGCCTAGCGCTGATACTTATTGGCGCTGCGATCTACATTTTTCTTAAACTCAAAAAGAAATGATGACTTTTCGCTGACTTTTTTTGGGGCCCTATTTTGCGGGCCCTATTTTGCGGGCCCTATTTTGCGGGCCTATTGCACAGTCTTCACAGAAAATGGACCCAGCTCTTTAATCTGACTGACCACCTTTTCTTGATCTGCGTATACTAATACTTTCATTTTTTGCGGCTGAATATATTGATCGATAATACTATTCACATCCGACAAACTGATTGAATTGACGTTTTTAAAAAAATCCGAAAGATAGGTATCCGGAACTCCATAATAGCGAAGGATCATTAAGTTTGATGCCAAGCGATCCGAGGTCTCAACTACCGCCGGAAACTGCCCAACTAAGTAGGCCTTTGCGGCAGCTAGCTCTTTGCTTGTAATGCCTTTACGAAACTCTTTAATGACATTTTGCGTGGCTCGAATTGTCTCTCCAACTTTTTCATTTCTAGTGAAGGTCGATATTTCAAAACTGCCCAAATCCTGACGAGCATCAAAATGGGAGCTAATAGAATAGGTCAAGCCCAAGTCATCGCGAACTTTCTGATTAAGTCGGCTGGCAAAAGCACCACCCAAAACGATATTTGCTAAGCGCAATTTCATGTAGGCAGGATCGCTGCGACGGATTCCCAGCTGACCCCAGCGAATTTGTGTTTGCTTTAATCCAGCTTTACTGACCAACAATATCGGCGCGCCTTCTGAATCTGCCGGCGTAATTCGTGAGGGCGAATTAACTTCCTGGTATTGCCAAACTGCAAACGCATCTTTTACTTTTTTGCGGAATTCATTGGTCAGCTGCCCTGTGACTGCTAAAATTGAATTGTTGGGGCGATAATACCGCAGGTAATGCCGATTGACATCAGCTTGACGAATCTTTTTTACGCTGGCTTCTGTGCCCATGGTTGGCAAAGCATAAGGATGACTTGCAAAAAGGACTTCATTCATTTTTAAGTCAGCGTAACCCCCAGGGTTGTCGACCATTTGCTTTAATGCGGCAGTCGTTTCTGCCTTTACTCGCTCAATTTCCTTACCTTGAAATGATGGATTCATAACGACGTCGGTAAAAAGTTCTAACAGTTTTTCTTTTGATGTTGCTAAACCGTGGGTTACAACGGTCGAGTAGTCATAGTCACCGCTTTGCGAGACTTGAGTTCCTAGCTGGGCAAATTCATCTGCAAGCTGTGTCGCCGAGCGCGTCGCCGTCCCTTGATCCAAAAGCCCTGCCGTCATTAAATTCAGGCCCTCTAAGGAGCTCGGATCATTGAGTGCGCCAACCTTTACTAATAGATTCAAGCTGATTTTTGGCAAGGCACTATCGTCAATAAATATAATCTTCAAGCCATTTGCCAAAGTTTCTTCCTGATAACTGCGCAACTGAAAATCCCGAGCACTTTGCGTAGACTTTTTTAAACTTGAGCAGCTGATAGCAGAAAATATGGATCCCAAGACAACGGCAGCAATAAATAACTTTTTCATTGAGAAATCTTCTTTCCTTTTTCAGATTTGATCGGCGTCAAAAAGGCACGAACCTGCCGTTCTTTTTTCAAATATTTTTGCATCACTTGCTGGATGTCTTTTGCTGTTACCTTGTTATATTCTTCCAAGTCCAAGAAGACTCGCTGGTAATCACCAAAAATAATTTCATTGGCCGCCAATGTTCGCGCTTTCGCATCGATTGTTGCCAAGCTATCGACGAAACCCTTCATCGTTTGATTTTTTACTTTTTGCAGTTCCTTTTCAGAAATTACGCTGTTGATCATGCGGTCAACTTCTTCGCTGACGATCTGCTCGGCCTGAGTGCTTGGCAAACCGGGGCGCATTGTGACCATGATCATAAAGGCTCCAGGATCGGCGTTAGTCCAATTGTAGGCTGACGCTCCGACGGCAACTTGTGATTTGTAGACAAGATGTCGATGCAATCTACTGGAGGCACCTTCACCTAAAGCAGCAGCTGCCAAATCCAGAGCATAAGCATCTTTAGTTCCCAAGGCGACGCCTTTATAGCCAATTAAAAAGGAGTTACTTTGCACTTCCCACTGAAGTTCCTTTTTGATTGGCTTTAATAGTTCGGGTTCGGCGGAATAGGCACGCGCAGGAATTTCTTTTCTCGGTAAGGATCCATAGTGCTTTTCAATCAACCTCTTGACCTCTTCAGAATTAAAGTCCCCGGCCAATACCAAAATGGCATTGTTCGGAACATAAAAAGTATCATAGAATTTGCGAAGCTTTTCTGAGGTATAAGCCTGTATATCCACCATATGTCCGATAACCGGCCAGCTATAGGGATGAACTTTGAACAGGCTACCAAAAAACATTTCCTGCAGCAATCCTTGCGGACTGTTGTCAACTCGCCATCGTCTTTCCTCGCCCACTACTTGCAGCTCACTGGTCAGATCCTCGGGATTCAGACTTAGCGAGCGCATCCGATCGACTTCCATATCCATAATCAGTTCTAACTTGGAACTTGGAAGATTTTCGTAAAAACCAGTGTAATCATTGCTGGTAAAGGCATTGTTGGTAATACCATTTTCGTGAAGAGTTTGATCAAACTGCTTCCCAGAATATTTCTTGGCCCCTTTAAACATCATATGCTCCAGCATATGCGCAGCTCCAGTAACGCCTGGACCCTCATCCCGGGATCCAACCCGATACCAAGTGTGATAGCTAATCATTGGAACATTGTGATCTTCATGAAGAAGAACCGTCAGGCCATTTGCCAATTGATACTTTTCAACAGGAAATTGAATCTTTAAGCCGCCGGTCCCGGCGCCCGATGCTGCCGGAGCGGCCAATGCGGCCAAAGAAAAATTAAGAATCAATCCAGCCAGACAAAAGTTCAAAAGAAATTTCATAGCAACCATCCAGGGTTGAAGAGCTTATGAAATTATTGCACAACAAACTCAGAAAAGTAAACGTCCTTAACCACACCCTTGTCTAGGATTTCATTTATTTCCATCGCTATCTTATCTTTTAAAAAAAGCTTTCCTTGAATACTTTCAAGCTCGCCAAAGGTCTTTTCATTAAGGACTCGAACCACCATGTCCCGTGCTTTGGCACGATTGTCAGAGTTGATAATTTCCTCGAAACCGTCCTTATTGAGCATTTCCAGATTTACTTCAACCCGAATAATTCGCTTTGGTTCACCCTCTAAATTCACGGTAAACTTATCCATCGTATAGATCAATGGCCCAGCCGCCGTGGTTGCTTGACCGTCCTCGTTCTTTTTTTTCTCTTCTGCCAATTGCGGCTCAGTGATGGTCGGAGAATCCCACCCTAAAGTTGAGCGATAGACATAAAATCCACCCACACCCAAGATGCCCAAATTGACGACGGCAAAAACAGCTTGCAGGATGCCCGCGACGTTCACAGCCTTCTTTTGTTCTTCTTTTTTTTCTTCTTTTTTTTCTGCCATACAGGACTTTTATCGGTAAATTAGACTATAGTCTTAATGCAAATTGAAATAACAAAAGACCTTTGTTTCAATTTATTTGATGAACTTTTTGCTAATTTAAAGGAAAATAAGTCGAAGTGCGATACACAAAAGTAGGATCTTTATTTAGCTTGGCTGGCATTCCCATTTTGACCCGCCTTTTCCCTTTATTTCTTGTTTGGGGCGACTTCGCATTTTCTCAAACTGAGACCTATCCAGCAGGTTTGATTTCAATTCCTTCAGACGGCCACTTTTCAGACAGCACATTTGTTGTTGATAAGGACGCTCGCAAGCTAGCGGTATATAAACTTCAAGGCGACCTTCCGAAAAAGTTTGCCGAACATCCTGCTGATATCGGAAAAAACCATGGACCCAAAGAACGCGCTAATGATTACCGAACCCCCGTCGGCATTTACTTTCTTGGTAAGGAACTGACCCAACCTGAAATTCCATTTGATCTGTATGGCAACTTCGCATTTGTCACAGATTATCCCAATGTTTTTGATCAGCGCGACGCCAAAACAGGTAAGGGCATTTGGCTGCACGCGGTTCCCGACAAAGTTCCTCTCACTCGCGGATCACGCGGCTGCGTCGTAGTTAGAAACGATGTCATCAAGGACCTACGTGGGATGGTAAAAACAGAACAGACGCCAATGATGATTTCTGAGCAAATTGATTACCTGAGTGAAGTTGAATACAAAAATCAGCGAGCTAGTTTTTTAAAACATTTTGAAGACTGGCGATCGGCCTGGGAAAATCAAGATGTAGATAAATACATGAAGTACTATGATGTGTCGTTTCGTAATGACGAAATGAATTTTGGACAGTGGTACAAACATAAAAAAAGACTGAAGCAACAATATGCCTACATCAAGGTTCAGCTCAGTCAGCCTTTGATATTGATGAATAAGGACCAGGTCGTGATTCGCTCCCTGCAAAGATACGAGTCCAACTTGCATAAAGATTACGGCGAAAAAACTATCCATGCCCGTCTGAGCGATGAAACTGGCTTCAAAATAATTCGCGAGGATTGGGTGACTCTACCTGACCCGGCAATTACTTTAGCCCCGATGTCTCAGTCCGCAGAAATCCCAAGAGCCGCTGTCACCACAAAGTAGACAAGCCAAAGATCCAAAACAGCTCTAGGCGAAGAGCTGCACGCTTATAAAGTGCATTTTAAAAATCCAATTTTAAATTTTTTTTGAGTGAAGGATTCCTAGTGGGAACCTAAAGAATCCTTTTTGTCTTCCAAACTAACTGGTTCGGAATTGGCAGCAGAGTCAGGCAAAGAGTTAAGATAAGTTCTAACTTCTTCGTTGGTCAGTGTTCCGTTGTTCATGTTGATTTCCAACATTCTTACATCGTGCTTCAAGTTTTTAAGAGCTTCATCTAGTGCCATAAGGCCTCCGATAGTGAACGATACCGACCAATCGATAAGGCGGGAACATACCTCTAATTTTAGGGAAAATCTATCAATTCCAGTATTTGGGGCCTTCTCCGGCTTTTGGCTTCTCATTATCGACGACCAAACGAAGCTTTGACTGACGTTTTTTCACTTTTCGATTCCATTCAAAACGCTGCATTCGCCCCCAGCTCATAAGGACAATATATCCTGCCGCAAGGCCGCCCAAATGTGCCAAGTAGGCCACATCGCCCCCATTGACGTCTGATGTCAAAAGCGAGCTCATCTCAACTGCGCCCATAATCATCACCATGTATTTGGCCTTCATCGGAAACATCATCATGAAGTGAACAACTCTTTCGCCGAATAGAATACCATAGGCCAGAAGCAAACCGAAACCAGCCCCCGAAGCCCCCATCACGGGAACCATCATCGGTAAAGCCGCCCCGCCCCCCGACTTGAGCTGAGCGTATATAAGAACACCCAAACAGTAGATGACAGCAGCCCCAATTCCGCAGAGCAGATAATAAGTTAGAAAAAATTTCCGACCCCAGCGCTCCTCAAGCTCGGTGCCAAGCCACCAAAGTAAAAGCATATTGAACAGAATATGAAAGGGACTGTAGGTGTGTAAAAACATATAGGAAGCAAGCTGCCAAATCTGAAGATCAAAAATGACTTTTCCGGGGAACAGCGCAAAATGATTTTTAAATGAAAAACCTATTATCTTTTCTAAAATAATTTGAAACACAACCCAGACAAAGACATTGGCAATTATCAACTTTTTAACAGTTGGCGAAATGGACATCTTCATTTGCATGGCAGGACCACGATTCATTTTTACTTCCTGGCTTTAAAATAGCGTAACAGGCGATCGAAGCTGACCTCAAGGTTTTCAACCACAACTTTGGATTCGGCGATCAAGGGGAGGAAATTCAGGTCTCCGGTCCAGCGGGGAATCACATGATAGTGAAGATGCCCGGGAATACCAGCCCCCGCAACCGCCCCCAAATTAAGACCTAAGTTCAGGCCTCCAGGCTCATACAAAGATTGCAGGGCCTTTACGACCTCACGAACCAAATCATTTAAATCATGGAACTGCTCCGACGACAGACTTAAAATATCCCCGCAGTGCCCTTGTGGTAAGACCAAAACGTGTCCCGAATTATAGGGATACTTATTCAGCACCGCCATCGAGTGCTTGCTCTTGAAAAAACAAAGAGTTTCCAGGCTCGGTCCAGAGTTAGCAGCAGTGCAAAACACGCAGCCCTCGGTGCGAATCAACTTGCGCACATACTTCAAGCGGTCTGGGCGAAACAAAACATCGTGCTCACTTGGCCAGATCTCTTTACCAATGGCCAAATTAAGGGCTGACTTTTTAAGGGCTAATTTCTTAAGTCCTGACTTCTTAAGTCCTGACTTCTTAAGTCCTGACTTCTTAAGTCCTGACTTCTTAAGTCCTTTTTTCTTAGCCCCAGGCTTTGTACTTTTTCTTGCGCGGGTTTTCTCAATCATCGCTATAGAACTCCCGGCATTAAGAACAAGGGCCGATTAACCAGGCCGGTTTTCATCACCTTATCAATAATCTTGCCGGCAATTCGGGTGTAGGCTTCGTCATCTTCTTCGGGGAAAATAAAATCAAAAACACTTTTCTTTTTGTGAGGCGGCTCAAAAACTTCATAGTTCTTTCCAAGGCCCGCCATCTCCGCGGCCAAGCGAAAACCGTCTTCCAATGTTCCGAAATCATCAGCAAATCCGATTTTCACGGCTTGCGCCCCGGTTAAGACCCGACCATCGGCGTAGGGTTCGACGTCTTCTGGCTTCATCTTTCGGCCTTCTGCCACCGCTGTTTTAAACTGAACCCACACTTCATTGATCATACTTTGAAAAAGCTCTCGCTCATCGGCACGCATCGATCTGTATTCGGCACCTGAGTCCTTAAATTTTCCGGTGGTAATCGAATACCTCTGAACCTTCGCCCAATCATAAAGTCCTTGAAGGTTTGCAAACTCCATAATAACGCCAATCGAGCCAATCAGGGTCCCCGGAGAAACTAGAATTTTATCAGCAGCAACAGAAGAGTAAAAAGCGCCACTGGCATTCAGGCCATTTGAAACCACAACCACGGGCAACTTAAACTCAGTTCGCGTGCGTTTAATTTCCGTATAAATAACCTGAGACGGGCCAACCACCCCCCCTGGGGAATCAACCTCGATTACGATCCCTTTAATTTTTTTATTGTCGCGATAATGAAGCAAGGGATCCAAAAACTTTTTCCCATCCATGATCACCCCTTCCAACTTCAAATGCATAATTGAATTCTTCGCGACTGATTTAACTTCATTTCCTCCAAAAAATGAAATCACAGAGCTTCCCAATAGAAACGTAAAAAGGGTCCCAAAAACAAAAAACAAAACCAACAGAACCATCCAGGGATTTTTTTTCATAGACAACACCTCGCGGAGTCATGATCGCGAAGCGCCCATCGCTAGTCAACCTGAGCACCGCAGAAAAAAACATTCTTTCCAGGCTACCGTGCAGCGGAAGGGCAAAGCCCTCAACCTATCGGAAGCGGCATGCTTGCCCCACCGCCATTGGGTACCGCCATCGTGGCGGGGGCGGACTTCCGATAGGTTAAGGGCTTTGCCCTTCCGCTGCACGGTAGCCTGAAATATTTTTTGCAATCTTTTTTGGACAAAAAAAACCGGGAATCGTTTTGCGATTCCCGGTTTAAAGTTTGTAATCTCAGTTGAGCGTTCTGTCGAACTTTGACAGATGCCTACTGATTAGTCTTTTTTGGAAGCTGTTTTCAATTGATCAGCAAAAAGATCGCCCAGGGTTGACTTCGATGTTGAAGTTGCCTTCTTCACGTAATCTTCCACGTCAGCTTTTGATTCTCTTAACTTCACAAGTTTAGAAGAAAGACCGATCTTACGAGCGTCTTTATCGATTGAAATGACTTCCGATTTTAGAACGTCGCCAACCTTACAGAAGTCTTCAACTTTTGTAATCCGATCGGTCGTCAATTCTGAAATATGAACCAAACCTTCGATGTCTTTTTCCAATTCAACAAACACACCAAAATCAGCCACTTTTGTGATTTTCACATCGTGCTGAGTTCCAATGCCGTATTTGCCTTCGATGTTTGCCCAAGGATCATTTTCAAGCTGCTTAATGCCAAGAGAGAATCTTTCATTCTCGATATCAACACCTAACACCACGGCTCGAACTTTTTGTGCCTTAGTAAACATTTCATTGGGATGATTCACTCGTTTGGTCCAAGAGAAGTCAGATATATGCACCAAACCATCAATGCCCTCTTCAACGCCAATAAAGACACCGAAGTCAGTCACTGATTTCACTTCACCTTCAATGATAGTTCCTGGAGCATAACTTTCTTTCAGTTCTACCCAAGGATTGGTCTGTAGTTGCTTCATACCCAACGAAATACGGCGATTTTCCGTATCGATCTCAAGCACGACAACATGAACCTCGTCGCCAACATTAATGATTTGTGATGGATGCTTAACTCGTTTTGTCCAGCTCATTTCTGAAACATGGATCAAACCCTCAACTCCCTCACCAAGCTCAATGAAAGCACCGTATTCCGCCAAAGAAACGACCTTGCCTGAAAGTTTTGTACCAACAGCAAATTTCGCTTTTACGGATTCCCATGGATCTGTTTGCAATTGCTTCAGACCAAGGCTGACACGTTCTTTTTCATTGTCATACTTCAGAACCTTAACGTCAATTTCATCACCAACGTTGAGAATCTCAGAAGGATGCTTAATGCGGCCCCAACTCATGTCGGTAATGTGCAACAAACCATCCATTCCACCCAAGTCAATGAATGCACCGTAGTCAGTGATGTTTTTAACAGCACCCTTAACAACAGAACCCTCTTTGATTTGATCCAGAGTTTGCGCTCTTTGGCTTTCGCGCTCTTCTTCTAGTAAAGCACGTCGAGAAAGCACAATGTTTCCACGTTTTTTATTGAATTTGATAACTTTAAATTTGTATTTTTTGCCGATGTATTGGTCCATGTTGCGGACCGGACGTAGATCTATTTGTGATCCCGGTAAAAACGCCGTAACGCCGATATCAACACTCAGGCCACCTTTGACTTTTGCAATGACGGTTCCTTCGATGACTTCTTCGTTTTCAGCAGCTTTAGAAATGTCTGTCCAAGCTCGCATCATATCAGCTTTGTTTTTTGACAGACCAATCATTCCGTTGTCATTTTCAATACGATCAATCAGAACTTCTACTTTGTCGCCCGGTTTTACAGAGCGAACTCCGTCGACAATGCGAAATTCATTAATGGGAATCAAACCTTCAGACTTATAATTAATATCGACAAGAACATAATCGCTTTGGACTTCCACGACAGTTCCTGTGACAACGTCACCCATTTTAAAATCTTGCTCTTTCGTAAACTGTTCAAACAGTTTCTCGAAGTCGCCACCAATTTTTTCTTCATCGAGTCCCGGATTTCGCGGAACATCTTTATCACCTTGATCCAGCATCGCTAGAACTTTTTGTTTTTCGATCTGCTGTTTGCTTAAGTTTTTACTCATATCCAACTTGTGACCTCCTGGCGGATACTGACTGTCTTCTGCTTCGACATAAAAAGTTGTCCAAACTTTTTATGCTTTGGCATAAATAATCAATACCCTAAGAATTTCTCAGACATAGGTTAAAGACAAAAAATCTTGTCTTTTTAATAGGCTAGCCTGAGATGAGGCTCTATTTATTGGGAAGTTAGTGAAGATGTCAAAAGGAATCTAGAATGGCCACAGGAAGCTCACTCCAGGCCCGCGATTTCTAAATCATCGGAAGGGCCCCAAGCTAACAATATCAAAGACTTAAGTAAACTATTGGCCCGAAAGTAGGCGAAGAAAGTCGCCCCAATTGGTCTTCTGATGGAAAACCAATCCACTGTATCGTTTGCCGTAAGTGCTCCAGTCCGAGCTGTCGGTTGGCAGCCAAATAGCCGTGCCCGAGGCCCCCGGATAACCACGACTAGCCTGGTTAGCAACGACCAGGGACTCAAGGGCAAGTCGTGCGTTGTCTAGCAGATCTCGGCGGTTAAACTTCCCTGACTTCTGAACGCGGTCAATAAAATCCCGAGCATCTTTATAGTCGCTATTGTAAAATGCTTGCGTTTGTTCAGCGATATCCTTCAGGTCAGAAATTGAGCCCTTATTCAATTGAATAAGCTCGCGGCTTAATTCAAAAAAGGCATTGTAAACGTTATCGATTTTTTGCAGATCGTAAGCTGAAAACGTCACACTCTGGGTGCCGTAAATACCCCCAGAATAGGCTTTCAGATATTCCTCAGACAGGATGGTTGCGACTTTGCCGCCATCAATAGTTGGATCTTTCACCCATCGCTCCAAAAGCTCCGTGTAAGGCCACCCCTCGGCCGGCTCTGTTTCCTGCGAACCCGCAAAAAACTTTACCGAGTCGGCCATTTGTGCGCCAACCTCGGCCATCGCCATCAAACAGGCATCGCTGCCATACAATTCAACCTTGTTGCCAGTCAAATCTGCGATTTCCTTCATCGCTAGCGCCAACTGCTCAGTGGTAATTTTGTTTCCAGTATTGTCATCGTAGGAAATATCATTCGGCTGCATATTTCCTGTACCCTGCCGTCGGTGCCAGCCATTGCCATGGTTCCAAACATCGATAAAATATTTTTTTGCAGGATAGCGTTTTACGGACCATCGCACGAACTCGACCAATTGCTTGTAGTCGCCCATATCAACTGCCGGCAAACTCTCGACGACGGGTGAAGTTACGCTATTCGGATTGCTTGATTTCGCAATGTGCAATCGTTTGGTTTTGCCATTCTTCAGAGAGGCCCATTGGACCACAACATCAACATCTTTGGTTGATCCAATTTTTTCCATCTGTTTGATGTTCATTGCCCCGAAGCTATCCAGATTATTGTGGCCATTGAGGAAGACCAGCATCGTCCATTCTTTGGCTGCACCTGCCGCAAGTGCATTCGTTGTTAGTAACGCCCAAGCACAAACAAACGCAAACAGGGCAAGTCGTGTATTTCTCATTCTTCCTCCGTGAAGCTCAGTCGGTGAATCTTTCACCGCCGTTTTTATTTGGAACCTGAACAGTCTATCGATTAATATTTGGTCCTGGAGATCCAGATTAATGGTTCCATTTTGAAACTGGTCAAAAAGCCAGCAGCCCTTAGAGCAGGAGCATTTCGCACTTAGCTTTAAGTCGTGACTTCAGCGATGATTCAGTTTTTCTTCAGCTCTTTGCGCACGAAAACTTCGACTTTTGAGACAACCTCATCAAACGACAATTTAGAGGAATCCACGACAAATGCCTTTTCTGGAATAGTCAGCGGCGCGGCCTTGCGGCTAGAATCTTGTTTGTCGCGAATTTGCTGAGCCGCAATGGTTTCACTTTCGGATGTACCAAGCTCTTTAGCCCTTCGCGCCGCTCGATCTTCAGACCTGGCGGTCAGATAAATTTTAACTTCAGCATCCGGAAACACAATGGTTCCACAGTCACGGCCCTCAGCGATCAGCCCCTCTGTCCGAGCCCGGCAATCACGTTGTCCACCCAAAAGACTATCGCGAACCTTCGGCAATCGACTGATTTGACTAGCTACGGATCCGACCTCTTCGGTTGCAATGTCGTCAGTTACGTCCTCATCGGCAAAAAGGACTCGCGTTTTAGATTCAGTCATCTCAATACGCCACTTGTTTGACATGGATAACTGAGCCAACTTTTCTTCATCCTGCAAATCATACTTCAAGCGATAGGCCGTGTAGGCCAATCCGCGATAGAAGGCACCGGTGGAAACCCAGTTCCAGCCTAGGCGCCGAGCCAATTCCCGACTGACCGAAGTTTTGCCTGATGCCGCGGGCCCATCAATTGTAATCACTCGACCCATATCTAATTCCAGTTCCATCATAATGGTTTTATCTCTTTGAAAACATCACTCAGGGCTCTTATTGCAAGTTGATTTTCTCTTGGCAAGCCGACACTCATTCTAAGGTAAGATTTAAATCCGTAGTTAAAAAGCGGACGCAGAATGACCCCCTTTTTCAAAAGGGCGACGTTAACTTGATTGACATCACGAAGAGTATCAAACATCACGAAATTCCCTTGCGAAGGAATATACGGTATCCCCAATCCACGCAATTCATCGTAAAAGTAGTCAAGCCCCTGCCAGATCACCTCTACCGAGCGCTTAATAAACTCAGAGTCCGCCAGAGCTGCGACCGCCGCAACCTGGGCCAACTCATTAACATTAAAGGGATTTCGTACGCGATTTACCAAATCAATGGCCAAAACCGGCGCCAGCAAAACACCAACTCGCAGTCCGGCCAAGCCATAGGCTTTAGAAAGAGTGCGAATCACCATGACGTTGGAGTATTTCGCCATGTAGGTCTGTCCAGACTTGTAGTCAGAGGCTCGGACAAATTCATTGTAGGCCTCATCGAAAACAATCATCAAATCATCCCGCTGTCCGACGACTTCAAGCAGAGCTTCGACCTCGCTGCTTGGAATATATGTCCCCGTCGGATTATTTGGATTCGGCAAAAAAATCAGCCTGACCTTATTCCGATCAGGACTATTCTGCAAAAAATCGATCATTGCTGAAATATCGACAGTGAAATCTTTGCGTAAGGGGGTAAAAAATCGTTTCACTCGGGCTGCCTGCGCGCAGACTTGGTAAGCAACAAAAGCCGATTCGGGAATCAAAATCCCCTCGCCGGGCTCGCAAAATATTCGAATTAAAAGATCTATCAATTCGTTGGAGCCATTGCCCACCGCCACTTGAGCGGCAGAGATCTGCCAATGCTTTTCAATGGCATGCACCAGCTCGTAGGCTGCCGCATCAGGATAACGATGCAGCGAAGGTAAAGCCAATTGAATCGCTTGCAAAGCCTTGGGACTTGGCCCTAGTGGGTTTTCATTGCTTGCCAGCTTGTGTACGATCTGTACCCCATACTCGCGCTGAACCTCGGCGATGGGTTTACCCGTTTTATAGGGAATTAGACTTGAGATATCTGGTGATACCTTCATAACTTCCTCGGCAATTGCAGTTCAATGTGACAATGGTCTATCAGATCAAGGTCTGATGCTAAAGCTTTCTTTTAATATTTCCTTTATATTTCATTAAATTCCTGTGATAACCCGATATGTTTTTGATTGAACGTGACTCTAATCGCAAGTCACAGCAGAAGGGCACTATGCAAGCGGCCTTAAGTATCGGAAGATCTTTCGCAGAACTTTTTGTCTGTGAAAATGAGTCCGTCCGCTTTGTGAAGCGATTTTACATGCCCAGCGAGTCTCTTTCTACCCACTTAAAAAAGACCTTAGACGAGCTAGAGAATATTTCGCAGTTGACGGTGTCCTCGCGCCGCTTAGAAAAAATCTTTGCCACTAAACTGGGCGGCTCTGTCGCGCAGGTCGTGACCTCAGGTTTTCAGTCTTGGCCTGTCTTTCGCCAGCCGACTCATCCTCGGCACTTTGAAATCAGTCCGTCTCGTTTTGAACCCCTAGCTAGCCAAGATCTGATCTTTGGCGTAACTGAACGAATTGACTCCACGGGGGCTGTCACGCAAGCCTTAGCGATTACTGAGCTTGAATTTATTTCGCAAAAACTGAAAATGAATGGAACCAAACGGATTTGCATTAATTTTCTGCACTCAAATATCAATTCTTGCCATCAAGAAGAGGCTAGAAAATATTTTATTGAGCAGGGCTTTCAGGTTTTTTCACGCAAACGTCCTACAACCTCTTACGATGAAATGCCTTCTTGGCGGGTCAACCTGTTGAATGCGTGTTTGGCCGGAAGCTTTGAAGACTTAACCAGTGAACTGCAAGAAGTCACAACCGCACCGGTCTACTTTCTCAATGGAAACGGAGCTTCTTTTTCGAATAGTTCCGAAGAGGTCGCCTCAAGCCTCTTTGCCTGGGCCGAGTGCCTGACCCGCGATCTTCATTTTCACTCTGAAATTTTGCTGCTGGATCTAGAAAATTGGAGTTGGATTTCCACCAAAAATAGAAATTCCAACTGGGAAAGCCCTTGGGGAATCGTTGACCTAGATCACCCTCAGGTCAAACTTTTGAAAGTCCAACCAACAGACGAACTGCAAATCGATTTCACGGGATGCTTGGGGTTTTCCAATGAAAACTTAGGCTATGAGCCTGGCCCCATGAGTTTTGGCAGGGGTCTAAAACCTTTAGTCTTTGATGCTCTGGTTGCTGTCACAAAGCAGCCTACAGAGCAGTTTGCAGACTCGCTGCCTCAGGTAAATGTAAATGGGCAGCAAAAATATTTGGCGATGTCTGGCGCTTGGATTAAACATCATAAAGCCCTATCGGATTTGACCGTTGAAGAACTCAATCAAGAAATTGCCAGCTCTGTTCTTGATCAAATTGGCTTGGAAGTTTGCTTAGCGACCACCAGCCGGAAAATTCTAGTAACTGGTTTTTTCGCTAACTCAATGTTTAGTATTCTGCAAAAAAAATTCCCTCACATAGAATGGATGCTGGATAGCCAGGCCTCTACTCGATTGGGATCCTCGCTGTTTGAATGTTCAAGGGAAAAAAAATGAATCGTGCTTACCAAGCAAATCAATTGCATCGCTGGCTAAATGAGTTTCATAACTTTGGTGACGCCGGTGGCCTGGTCACACTGGACGGGGAAATTCTTTCTTTGCGCTATGAAACACTGGCCGACATTGGCACCCTGAGTGCGACGGCGACAACGGTCGCAAAATACTTTCCTTTAAAGGACGGCGACGCAGTTATTTTGAATGACCCCTATAGCGGGGGCAGTTTGCTGTCGACGATCAGTATTGTTACACCACTGATTTTAGAGCCAACACCAATTTTTTGGGTGGTGCGAACCGGCTTTAAGCCCCGACTGAGCCTTGCCGAAAAGCTGGATGAAGAAGGGCTACGAATTCCACCAACCCCCCTTGTGCAAGGTCGGACGATAAATAGCGCGATTCTTAGTGCCATCTCTGGACATCCCCTTTGCCCAGTTGGCTTTGAAACTCGGTTGCAACAAACTTTGCCCTTGATGTGGGCACGAATTGATAATATCCGCGCTTTAATTTCTAAAAATAAAGACATTTTTTCAAAAGCGAACCTTAAGTTTTACCAAAAGCTGACCAACGATTGGCTAGTCGCAACCCTGCAGGACTTACCTCACGGCGATGCCAAAGTTGAATTACCATTGGACACTGGCGAAGTGATTCGCTTGCACGCTGAAATAATGGAAGGACAGATCAATCTAGATTTTTCCGGAACCTCAGCATCTAAACGCGTTTGTCTAACCGAGGTGGCGACTTTTGGCTGCTGTATCGGGGCTCTTTCAGCCTTCCTGCAAAAAGATTTTCCCATGAACAGTGGTATTTTTTCCTATGTAAATGTAGTCACACCCTTGGGCTCTATGCTGAATTCAAAGTACCCGTCGCCCACCTTCAAAGGCATGACCGAGGGGGCCTCACTTGTTGCGTCGACAGTTTTAATGGCCCTGTCTGAAATTGTACCTAGCAAAAGAATCAGCATGAGCGCCTCTTCACCCGCAATGATTAGTTTTGAGTTTGCTCCTGAATCTATTTTTTTTGATTCAATTCACGGCGGCTCCGGAGCAAGCTTATCCAGCGACGGCACTGATGCCATCCACTACTGGGTTCGCAACCGACTGCAACCATCCATTGAAGAAATCGAGCGACGCTATCCCTTGATCATAAAGCAAACCAGCGTCCGTCAAGGCTCTGGCGGCAAAGGCCAGCACCGAGGCGGCCATGGCATGACCAAGGAATTTGAAATGCTAGGAAACTCAATTTTTCATTGGACCATGGAGCATAAAAAATCAAATCCACAGGGCCAAAAAGGCGCCCAGCAAGGCCACGGCCCAAGTATCGTGGTTCACAAAAAAGATGGCGAAGAAATTGAAATCAATGATTCCCAAGGAAAACTTCACCTGACGACCGGGGACCGCGTCTTTGTGAGCAGCGGGGGCGGCGGCGGATCTGGGAAGGCCTAGCTCTGCAGAACCCATTGGCAAAGCCATCGAGCTTGTGCTCTGCTGTGCAAGTCCCAGCGGTTTCCCATTTCGAAATTTGGATTCTTTGAGTTCTTCCCTTACCCGGCGCTGGTAAATTACTTTGGCAAGGGAGTTTTTGTCACGAAGTGCAGCGTGCTGAGCTCAAGCAACCCGTTCAGTTCGTAATAGTGGCTGTTATTAAGTCCATCTGTAATGCTCGGCATGCCCAAGTTGTAAGATCCCTGCACCAGCAAATCGAGATTGTTAGAAAAGACAATGTGATTTGACCAAGTATCTGCGTTTAAGTCCGTGAACAAATAGGTCGGCGTCGTGTTGGTTAAATCCCCTGTGCTAGGATTAAACGTATTCACCGTTGGCTTATAATATCCATTTAGATTTCTGCCAGATCCAAAGAGATAATATTTCCCTTGAGATCCGTGATAAGCCACCGTGTTGTATGTTGTTGATCTTTCCCAATGTAGATCTCCAGTGGTCAACGACATTTTAATTAAGGAGATAGTGGACCGGGGTCCGTAATTATCAACATATTGGGCGATGGCATAGATCGCTGAGTCATCATTGGTGACACTCAAAATGTTGCATTGAAATTCAGACTGAGAACTAGCAACTCTGCCAAGTTGTTTTATCCAAACTTTGTTACCAGTGCGAGAATTCAGCGTGCCGATAAAGCAGTCGCTGCGGCCAATCAGCTCCGTCACAAATGGCTTTGACGTGATTCCAAAAAAGGGCAGGTGGCCATATGTATACTTGGATTTTGAAAAATCTAAAAGAAAGGCATCCCAATCTGAAAATGCAGACAGGGATTTAAACTCTGTCGACCAAAGAACAGCTCCATTTAAATCCATCTTCGTGACGTCTCTTCCGGTACTGGTTAGATAAAGAGCGTTGTCCCCATGGTTCGCTTCGAAGGCTGGAATGGTATACGGAGACGCGTCGCTAAGAACTTTGAGCCACAGTTGTTGACCTTTGGGATCGTATTTTGCCAAAAACTGCGAAGCTTTATTCGCTGGGGTCGCGATCGAATCACCAGGTACCGAGGCCTGCGGCGCCCACATGGCTCCGCGGACATAGAGATTGCTGGATTCATCTGTGGTGATTTTAGGAAGGGCGGTATGTGCACCTTTATTGCCAATGGAAATGTTCCAAAGTAGTTTGCCAACCGGATCGTACTTGGTGATTTGAATGTCCTCATAGCCCCGGGTCTCGGTCGAAAGATAAGGGGCCGCATGAAAGGTCTTCATGCTTGCATATGAAGCCACATAGGAATTGTTCAAGCGATCCACTTCTGTATCCCAAGTAAGGACTCGCTGCGAGAAGGCTGGATCCGATGTTCCACCGTAATAGCGGGGCCATTTCTCGATGCACTTGCCGCCGACCAGAGTTTGATCTAAGCCGCAATCGCAGACGTCACCCAATCCGTCCATGTCACTGTCCCTTTGATCCATATTCGCAGTCGTAGGGCAGTTGTCTGAATTTGTACTCTGAACATTTTTAAAATGAGCGGGTGGTAAAATGCTATAACAAGCGTTGATGGCCGCGCCGGTTGTGACCCCGTCATCATCTTGATCGGCAAAAAGAAGAGCTCTTTGCCATTTTGTCCGATCCAGTGGCGCACAGTCATTTTCATTGGCAAAAGAGTCATTGTCTTGATCACTGTCACAAGCATTGCCCGAACCATCGCCATCCGTATCCAATTGATCCGAATTAACCGCCATCGGGCAATTGTCACTTGAGCTCGATTTTGTTTGTTTGTAGTAGGAAGGAATCGTG
Organism: Streptomyces griseus; assembly: GCA_943330705.2. GTDB lineage: Bacteria > Bdellovibrionota > Bdellovibrionia > Bdellovibrionales > Bdellovibrionaceae > CALQIT02. The sequence continues at coordinate 6,101 of CALQIT020000034.1, read as the reverse complement.
GCCCCAATACACATCGCTATCCCCTCGCCGATAGTGACTCCGTCAATATCGCCATCAACAAACAGAGTCACAGAGCGATAGGCTGAGTTATCAAAGGGAGCGCAGTCATTGGTATTGGCAACTCTGTCATTGTCTTGGTCGGTATCGCAGGCATCACCGGCTCCGTCGGTGTCAAAATCGAGTTGGTCCAAATTTGCTGTCGCGGGGCAATTGTCAGCCTTTGCACTTTGTATTTCGCGATAATGAAGCGCAGAAGAAGTCCCAAGGCACATTGATACGGGCGCAACCCCATTCGTGACACCGTCGTCATCTTGATCCCAATATTGCAGAGCAGTTCGCCATTTCATGCGATCGAGTGGTGCACAGTCATTTGCATTGGCAATGGTATCGTTGTCTTGGTCGAGGTCGCAGACATCCCCGGTGTAATCCCCATCTGTATCGATCTGATTTGAATTTGCGACGTTGGCGCAGTTGTCGCTAAATACTGATTTAACGAGTTTGTAATTAGTCGGAAGACTGGCGCCCAAGCACATCACGGAGCCTTCTCCGGTGGTGATGCCGTCATTGTCCGAATCTTCATACAGAGTAACTGAATTGTATCTGCTAACATCGAGTGGAGCGCAATCATTAGCATTGGCGATTGTGTCGTTGTCTATGTCTGGATCACATGAGTCGCCAACTCCGTCGGCATCAGTATCCATTTGGTTTGGATTGGCAACGGTGGCGCAGTTGTCAGTTTTTGTACTGCTGGTTTCCTGGTAGTTTGTGGGCGTTGCTGCTCCTATACAAACAGGTAAGGCCGAACCTGTCGTCAAGCTATCTCCGTCTTGATCTAAATAGAGTGCGCCCGTTCGCCATTTTGTCTTATCTAAAGGAGCGCAATCGCCCGCATTGGCAATGCTGTCGTTGTCTTGATTGTCGTCGCACGCATCACCCATACCATCGGTGTCTGTGTCGACTTGGCTGGCGTTTGCGTTTGCGGGACAATTGTCATTGGCTGTTGATTTGACAACTGAGTAGCTTGCCGGAATTACACCGCCAATACACATATTTGCGCCATTGTCGGAAGTCACACCGTCGCTATCGTCATCTTTATATAGCTTGCGGGTTTGCCATTTCTGCGCATCCATCGGAGCACAATCATCCTCTAAAGAGCTACGGGTCTCGCGGTAGTTCGGTGGCAAACTTGCACCCAGGCACTTGTTTTCACCTAAGCCCACAGTAGCTCCGTCGTTGTCTAAATCTAAATACACAGTCACCGTCCGCCAAGTAGTTTTATCACTAGGGGCGCAGTCCAACTCGTTGCGAACTGTATCGCCATCAAGATCGAAGGGAGCAACTAACGGGTTGCTATCATCGGTGTCTTCTGAGTTACTGACATACCCAGTAGGGGCAGCGCGAGAGCAAACAACTCGTTCAATGCCAGGATTGCCGAAGCCATCTTTATCTTGATCTTGCCAATATTTTATTCCTACTGCAATGCTGGCTTCTGTGGGTGCGCAATCAAAGAGATCTTCAGTGCCGTCACCGTCTTGATCATTTTTAATTTCAGCAGAAATTTCGGAGGTTGGGTTGCCGTTATCGTTGGCGACGAGCTTGGGCGTGCAGCCAAATAAAGGTCCCATAAGCAAAGGCAAAACAAGAAGTCGCTTTCTAAATTTGAGAAGATACATCGTCGTTTGTCCCCCGTTAATATGTGCAAAGTCTTACATCGGCAAAACAATGCCGAATATAACGTGGTCTGGACCAAATATATTGGAATTGGAATTGAATCCCACCATTCCGAAAGCTTCAAAAGAAAACGCTGGCTCTTGGTCGAGGCAGCGGTCGCTAGCGATCAGCTTTTTGACATTATCTTGGCGGACCCAGAGTTGCCTGAGGGCTATGGTTTTAATGTGATCCAAATGATAAACGAGGCTTTGAAAGGTCTAATTTGATCGCGCGACTCCTGATTATGAAGGTCGTAAGGACCAAAAACCGACCCTAGCGAAACTTAGCGATGCTCTGGATTGGGTGCAACAAAGGGCTGCCAACGCGAACTGGCCTTCGCATGTGGAGAAAACTTTTCAAATCCTTCAAAGGGCATTGGGCTTTGCCTAATCACGCCCTTGATCAAAAGATTCATTATATTTGATCTTCAGGTCTCATTTATGAGCACGGATTGGCTGGATTCAATGCTGCCGACCATCCGTCAATCCACGGGACCAATAGTGCCAATGATGACAATCCCAAGCCGGGACTCTGATTTTGACAGGGTCATGAAATTCAATTGTGGCCTCAATACGATCAAAACTGCACAGCTGATAAAGATGAGAAAGAAAAAAGTCGTTTTCTATATAAGCCACAGCCCTTTGGGGAGCATATGAGATACGAAAGGGTTGAATAAAAACATCTTTGTCATGCGCTATCTCAAACGCCCCCTTTCGCCATGGCTTCGTTTCAAAAAGACAAGTCGTACCCGAGGGGAAAATAACAATTCTTTGTTTATTTTCAAGAGCCTCTTGAATTCGTTTTCTGGCCGACTTTCTAGAGTTCGCATTTTCTCTCTTCACAAAAACTGTATCAACTTTTCTGGCAGCTGATCCAAAAATTGGCCACGAACCAATCTCCTGTTTTGCCACAAAAGATAAATTATCCGCACAACTCATCAGCAGTGGGATATCCAAATAGCTCAAGTGGTTTCCCAAAAAAAGCATTGAGTCCAGCTTAGACACCTGGCCGACAACTTTCAAGTCGACTCGCAACCGATTCAAGATAGATTTTCCCCATTGTTTCTTGAGATGAATAATATTCTCGTTTGGATTACTAACCCTTTTCATATAGCGAAAAGTATCCACGAAAATTCCAACGGAATTGACTAGCGAACTCATGGCTTTCATTGGTCAATCATATGACAAATTCCAAATATTGATTATTGTTATTCGCTCAAGATTGCTTCCTAACAAAATACTAACAAGACTTCTTCCAGATTTACTTTGAGCATATAAATAATGAAGTAGATAAATTTTCTAGGTTTAGGTTTTGACTTCTTTACTCAATCAAGGAGGAACTTATGATAGAATTCGCGCAGCAGCTCAAACACGCTACCCAGCTTCGATGGAATCGTGTCCACAACTTTACGGCCAAGATCAATCTGAATATTCAATTCGGTCCGTATCTGCTTAAGACCGCGGAGGCTCCGTCTGAACTCATCGAAAGCTTTCGCCTTCGACACGAAGTTTTTAATCAAGAATTTCGCGGAATTGAGGGGTCCGGCCTCGACTTTGACAAGTTTGATTATCACTTTGACCATTTAATCATTGTGCACCGAGATTCAAACAAAATTATTGGCACTTATCGCCTCAATTGCTCGACATTCTCAAAAGAATCCTACGCAGCACTCGAATTTGAAATCTCAAAACTGAAAGAAAACGCAGGTCCAATTCTTGAATTAGGCCGTGCGTGCATTCACAAAAATTTTCGCAAAGGCTCTGTCATTTCGTTGCTTTGGCGAGGTATTGCTGAATACATGAATTTGTGCGGCGCAACTGTACTGTTTGGTTGCTCGAGCTTAAAAATCAATAGTCCGAGAGAGGCCGCCCTAGTCTACCACCATCTGACAGCTCAAAATCTTGTTAGTCACGATTACGGATGCCGACCAACAAAAAACTTCTGCCTGCCGAACTTTGATCCTTGGTACACATACTTTCGCCATGAGCTTAGCAGCACCCATACTCAAGAGGCAGAGGATCTGATCCCATCTTTACTTAAATCCTATTTGCGGTTGGGAGCCAAGGTCGCCGCCGAACCAGCCTTTGACGCCGATTTCGACTGCATTGACCTACTGACAATTTTACGACGACAAGACCTCGCACAGAGCCTTGCAGAAAGATTTCAGGTCAAACCATAATCAGGGGCATTCATCGCAGAATCAAATCGGCATAACGCTGCCACGAGCTCGTCTTTACTTGATATACCTATATAAATTCGGCGAAGATATATAGGTATGATGAATAGAGTCGTAGGTTTTCAAAAGATGCACAGCTCTCTAGCGAAATTTTTCGGAATGAAGTGAATGACATGTTAAGCGACTTGCAGAAGCTAGGCCGATTAATAGAGAAAGAAGGCTATCTTAAAGAAATCATTCAATGGAAAAATATAGCAGAAATAAACCATTGCGGACAAAATCATCCGATTATGGCATTTGTCTTGGGATCAAAAAACCCAGAGCATCCAGTCTTATTTCTTACTGGTGGCATTCATGGTTTGGAACGAATTGGCGCCCAGCTAGCTTGGAGCCTTCTAAAGACCACAATCGACCGGCTGATTTGGGATCGATCCTTACGCGAACTTTTTAAAAATATTCGACTTGTTGTGGTCCCCATGATCAATCCCGTTGGTTACTACAACTTCACCAGATCGAACGGCCAAGGAGTCGATCTGATGAGAAACTCGCCAGTCCGGGCTATCGACAAAGCGCCTTTTCTACTGGGTGGCCATAGATTTTCAAATAAACTACCTTGGTATCAAGGACAGCAAGGAATTCTTGAAAAAGAAACCAGCGCGCTGATAGACCTTTTTCAAGAGCAAACTGTAAAAAGCCGTTGCGTGATTTCTCTCGATTTTCACTCTGGATTTGGCATGCGTGACCGCCTTTGGTTTCCATTTTCTTATACAAAGACTCCGTTTGGTGATCTTCCAGAAATTCATGCTTTGGCTCACTTGCTAGAACAAACACATCCCTACCACATTTATCAAATTGAGCCTCAGTCTAAAGCTTATCTTCTGAACGGAGACATTTGGGATCATCTCTTTTTGCAATTTAAATCTGAAAACAAAACTGCGACTTTTCTGCCGCTGACTTTGGAAATGGGCTCCTGGACTTGGGTTCGAAAAAATCCACTGCAACTTTTTTCACGACAAGGAGTCTTCAATCCCATGAAAGAGCATCGGGTTAAACGCACCTACCGACGACACCATTTGTTATTTGACTTTCTACTTAAAGCTGTAAATTCGCACGAAATCTGGTCTGATTTAGATCCGGCAAGCCGAAGCAAACACGAACAACTCGCTATGGATCGATGGTATTGATCTTTAAACTCCAGCGGCCCGACAGCTCTCTGCCTCCAAAGAAAAAATTTTCAAATTAGAATCTAGGACAATACGCGAAGGTCTTGGTTAGCCCACCTTCGAACCGCTCTTTGCTATTGAGTAGACAGTAAATTTGGGTATTTCGAATCCAAGTATCTGGATTCGGCCAGACTCAACTGGGTTTCAATAAATTGAGAAAAATCAAGGCCCGCAGCTTTCAATTGTTGCGGCACAAATGAAGCTTTTGTAAGTCCCGGCAAGGTATTGGTTTCCAGAAAAACAGCTCCTGAAGACGTCAGCATAATGTCTGTCCGCGAGTAGCCATAACAATCCAAAGCTTGATGGGCAATCATCGCCAGCTGTTGGACCTTTTTAACTTCAGCTGACGAAATATCAGCAGGGGTCACTTCCGTCGTGCCGCGACCTAGGTATTTACCCTTATAATCAAACGAGTGGCCTGCATGAAGAATGACCTCAGACGGTGGCAACGCTACCAATTTTTGGCCATTGTCGATAATTGCTACTGTCAATTCCCGCCCTTGAATAAAAACTTCTGCCAAATAGGATCCGTAATTTACTTTTGCAATTGCCTCCATCGCTACGTTCAATGAGGTCAGGTCGGAAATAATATGTAGTCCGATGCTCGAGCCATTGGCCAAAGGTTTAAGAACAATTTTTTTATTCTTAGAAAAAAAATCGAGCAACTGCTGACGATTGACTGCAGATTCCAAATCCGCAAATAGGTAGTGGGGTGCAATTTCGACCCCTTGCTTAGAAACAATGACTTTTGCCTGATCCTTTTCAAACGCATTGCGACTGGACGTTGATCCGGAGGCCGTAAAAAAGATATTAGCCTTTTCGAAAAGAGCTTGAATCGCTCCGTCTTCGCCCTCGGTTCCATGCAAAGCAAGAAATACCGTCTGCCCTTTTAATTGTAAAAGTGAAGCTGGCAAGCTTTCGGCAAATGGTTTAGCGGTTGGCCTAAACTCAACCTGAAAAGGGTCTTGATGTGCAATCAGTTCTTCCTTGCT
>CALQIT020000033.1 GCA_943330705.2 Streptomyces griseus | reverse complement strand
TGCTGGTTCACTGCAAGGTTTATTAAAAATTTCTGACTATTGGCAACGTTCAATTATCGTTGATTTAAGCAGTCAACTTTCCCGCAGTGAAGCTGATCTCTTTTTGCAATTGGCAAGGGATGTCGATATTTCAATTCTCGAGCCCTCTCCGGTTTGGCGCGATGACTTTCAATTTTTGCTTTCAGGTTACGATATACTTCGCCAGCAAGGACCAAAACCTAAAGTGCTCGCAGCGGCGTCGAACCCAACGCAGGCTGCAAATTCTGGTTGTGAACTGCACTGCCTGACCGGAATTTTAGCCGAAGTAAAGTTATGCACAGAAAAAATTCGGCAGTGGTTGGAACAAGGTCACGAGGCATCCAGACTTGCCGTCATTGCCCCAGAGATTGAAGAATACTGGCCCCTTTTGGAATCCTATTTTCAAGAAGAAGGCATTCCTGTCGCCAAAGATCGAGTAACCCGTCTTCAAACCTTACCGTCGGTTGCGAAATGGCTGGCCCAGCTTAGAATTTTTTCGGGCAAGGTTCAGTTCGCAGATCTTGAGCTAAGCTATTACGAGCAAAACGAAGCTGATCGAATCCGCTTTGAAAAGTTTTATGCGCTTTTTTCGCAATTGATATCAGCCGAGGATTTAGCTCGTCACCAAGCTATTCAGCAGGCCTATGCCGCAAAATTTGCCTTAAACGACGAACTCAGTCGCGATGAGTTTATTGGCTTCGCACTTAGGTTTTGGCCGGAAAATGGCGAAAGCTCGTGGCTTGAGGTTCTGTTGCGTGATCTCTTGCATTCCTCTTTGGATACTGTTCGCTTGTGCTTAGGCAGTTGGCTTTTTTACCTTGAACAACTTTGCGCAAAGCGCGAAGTGCGCTTGCAGCCCGGCGTCAGTGATGGCGTTCAGTTTTTAAATTTAAATTCGACCGAGTCTTTGCACTTTTCTCATTTTTTCTACCTAGGATTGAGCGAATCGCAATTGAAAGAAAAATACTTGGGACTGTTAAAAGCAGGCGAAGTCCTGCGCATCGTTCAAGATCTTGGATTTTATTTAGATCATCCGGAAATGAGCAGCAAGGAATTTGACTTAGCCTGGGCCTATGAAAACAAGCAACCGACGGTGGTTTATTCCTTTGCGGCATCCAATCTAAAGGGTGGGATCGAGTCCGCCAGCAATTTTTGGATGAAACGCAGCCAAGGTAGAAAATTACTGGCAACCCTGCCAACCGCAACCCGTTGGAATAGCATTGAACAAAGTGATTTATTGACGACATTGCCGTCAGTTCGCAATCTAAGTCCGCAGTTTTTGTCTCTGCAAAAAACTTTTTTAGATCGTGATTCGGGTCAAGTGTCGTCAGGCAAAATTTTAAATCGTGAAAGCCTACAGGGTGAACTGAAGCTATCCATTTCAGGGATTGAAGACTATTTAAAATGCCCATTCATTTTTGCAGCCAAGAGAATATTCAAATTGAAGGATGAAGCAACCGTTGATCTTGAAGCCGATGGCCGCAGTCTAGGTATTCTTGAACATGCTCTGCTAGAGGCCCTATGTAGTGAACCGCGAAAGTTTGACTGGACAGAAAGTCAAATTGAATCCATTTTGGAAATAATTCGCAAAGAAAAAGAAATTAATTTTTTTGATGCGAACGTCTGGTTGTCGTTGCGACAAAAATACACAAAACGTGCCGTTCGATTTCTAGAGTTCGAAAGTGAATGGAAAAAACTATACCCCGCCACCCATGTTTTAGCGCGCGAGCAAGAGGTCGCTTTTTTCGTAGAACCTGAATCTGGGGAAATCAATCGCGCCAAAGGAATTCGCTTTAGCGGCAAGATCGACCGGGTGGACAGCAACGGAGATCAGCAATTAGTCGTCATCGACTATAAAAGTTCGACCTCAAGCCTTAAGGCGCTTAAGTCCTGGATCGAAAATAACCAGTTGCAGCTTTTGTTTTATAGTTTGGCTTTAGATTCCCAAGTCGTTGATAAATTCACGGCCGCTGAAGTCGTCGGAGCTTTCTATTACGACCTGAAAAAACGTGATCGTAATAAAGGGATTCGTTTGAAAACCGCTGACGGGAAACTATTTTCTTTGGAGGGTGGCGGTCGAAACCTAGTAACCGACGAGCAAAAGCAAGAACTCTATCAGCAGTTAAAGCAAAAAATAGCTGCCGTGATACAGGCGATTCTAGGGGGAAGTTTTCCTGCAGAGCCCAAAGACAAAAAAAACTGTGCCGACTGTGAATGGAGGAACCTGTGCCGGGCCCCTCATTTGAAATAAAAAACACCATCGTCCGCGCCGGAGCAGGAGCCGGGAAAACAACCGAGCTTGTGCAAAGGGTTTTATTTGCTGCGGATGAATTCAAAGCTCGCACTGGGCGTTTCCCACATTTAATCGTGACGACCTTCACCAGAAAAGCCACCCAAGAATTAAAAGAACGATTGTTGCAAAAAGCTTTAGAGCTTGGACGAAAAGACCTAGAAGACTTTTTGAAGCGTCCTAGTCAAATCCATATTTCAACTATCCATGGGGTGCTTAGTCTATTTTTAAGTCGCTTTGGATCTGGGATAGGCCTGACCCCACAGTTTGAAATCATTAGCGCTGTGCAAGAATATGGATTGGAGAAGCGAGTTCTTCGCAATCTTTTAAAAAATCAGGAGTTTCGCGATGATTTTTCGGACCTGCAGGAGATCTGCCCAACCAGTGATCTGTTAGCATCGTTTCGAGATTACTTCCAATCGTGGTGTGATCGATCTGATTTACAGCCAATAAGTGGTCTGGCGCTGTCAAACCTGGCGGAAGAAAACTGGAAGTCGTTTCTTCTTTTGTCTTTGCAATTTGAGCAGAATATTCGCAAAGACACCGACAATCCCAAGTGGCTTGAGCTTGCCAGCTTTCTTGATCGTTTTATCGGGAATTATAAGGGACAGAAATATTCCGATTGCAGAATCGCAGCAATGCAGTCTTTAGAAGCAGTTCCAAGTCCACAAAATCGGGGCCAAGTCATTTCTGGAGCAACGGTCGATCTTCGTGAAGAATGGAAAGAAAAGAAGGATTTGTTAGAGAGCTTTCCCTATCGGCCCGAATATTGGACCGAACACGGTCACGTGGTTAGAAAATTTGAAAACCTTGCACAGCAATTTAATAGTGAAATTCTGAATGAAAAAATAGCTGCTGGGCAAGTCAGTATGTCAGACCTGGAAAACTTTTGTCTGTTGTTGCTGCGGACCTCGGCACTGAGTGGGCAGATGTTTTCGCAGGAATGGGATTACTGGTTGATTGATGAATATCAAGACACAGCACCTCGGCAAGTTAAGATGCTGCAGCAGTTGATTGGCAATAGTCCTCGCTTTTTAGTCGGTGACCCGCAACAGAGTATCTATCTTTTTCGTGGGGCCCGTACCGAGGTTTTCCTGGAAGCGGAAGCTTGGATGACGGCCAATCAAGGGGCCCAACTATCCAAAACTATAAACTATCGATCGCAGCCCAGCTTGCTTTCATTTTTTAATGATTTTTTTTCGAAGATCGGAAATCAGTTTGGCTCTATGCAACCAGATCCTGCAAAAGTAAACAATAGCGTTCAAAGCACTATCGTTGCTGATTTCCTGCAGGTGGACGCTGAGACCTCGGAATACACTGCGGTTTTGATGAAAATTCAAGAGCTCCTGGAAAATAAGGTGGATCTTGGTGATATTGCGGTTTTGAGTCGCAACAATCGAGATCTTGAAAAATTGGCAGAAGAGTCTGAGAAGCATGGTGTTTCGGTTCAGGTCTATTCGAACTCTAAATTCTACGAGCGTCGGGAAATAGTCGATGCCTTGGCTTTGCTAAAGTTTTTGAACAACCCCCATGACAATTTAAATTTTATGCAGATTTTGCGGTCGCCTTGGTGCCCAATGGACGACGACGATATTTTAAGTTTTACGCATTCTGGAGCCGACTCTTTTTGGCGGCGCTCAGCTGGGTCTTCACATCCAAGTTTAATCCGACTTCGCGAGGCTCTGCTGAAGACACAAACTCAGGGGGTTGGGGATGTTTGGCTTCAGTTTCTTAAAGGCCTTGGTTTTTTTGATTGGAGTCTTCAGATTGATCCTACCGGAAGACGAGAGGCCAACCTTTGGAAGTTGGTCAATCAAGTCCGCATTCTGGAGCGAAGGCCAGGCTTTTCGTATTTGGATTTTATTCAAGCTCGGGATTTTGCTGCCCTAGATCCTGATTCCGGCGGGGACGGGGATGCCACTCCAGTCATTGAGCCCGCACGAGTGCACTTGATGACAATACATGCTTCAAAGGGTTTGCAGTTTAAACACGTGATTTTAATTGGCTGCGGAAATTACAAAGCCCAAGCCGAGACAAAGTTCCTGAGCATTGATGATGCCACTGGCGAATGGACCCTAGCACTTTCCGAGCCTGAAGAAGGCAAACGGAGTCTATCACTTTTGGGCCGGACAATGCGCGACCAACGCTTGCTCCGCGAGCGCGAAGAGTACGACCGCTTGCTTTATGTCGCATTGACTCGTGCACAGCAGACGGTAACTCTGGTTTGGTCAGAAAAGCCAGCGGAGGCCTCGTGGGCCCATCGTTTTCCAATCGAACAAACCGAGGGAGATTTTTCTAAAGGCGGATATTTATACCGTGTGCGCAAAAAAGATTTTTCTGTGCGTGCGCATATTTTGGATCGGCCTCCCTTTTCTGCGGTTAAAGAAAAAATCAAAATTCAGACCTCTGAACTTGGCAAAGTCTATTCGGTCACAGAGATCTTGGCTGTGACTAACGAAACAAAGGTAAAATCTGCTGAGCAGCCTGAGGTGGCAATTGGCCATGAAAAAAAGATGGTCGACCCATTGGCGATACGTAAAGCCTTAGCAGGAACTGATGTCCATGCTCTATTTGAGTCCCTGAAGTTTCGCCAAAAAATGCCCGAGCTTCCTGAGATCTGGAAGAATGCCATGAAATTTTCTTTTGCCTGGGAGCAGGGGTGCCTGCAAGAAATTATTAAAAACGGTGAAGTCGAGTGGGGTTTTGGTATCAGTGTCGGCAAAAACTTGCTACAGGGCCAGATCGATTTGTGGGGATCGGATGATCGCGGCAGAGTTTGGATCATTGATTACAAGACGGGTTCACCCACTTATCAAGAAAAGGCGTTTCAACAATTAATTATCTATGCTTACGCCCTTCAGCTAATGAAGAAAATTCCAGTATCGACAGAAATTCAACTTGCAGTTATATACCCATTTTCTGAATTGGTGAAAGTGAAGACAGCTCCCCCGTTTGCAAATTGCCAAACTTTGGTAGAGGAGCTGATCCATCAACAATCTATTTAAATTCAGGATACATTTGGATCAAAATTCGATTCATTGTATTTAGATTGTTCACGACCACGCCATGCGTGCTGTCAAGCACACCATCATCGGCGATGGATCGAATGGCCGTCGTTAGTCCTTCATCTTCCCCTGCTACTTTGACTGCAGTTTTATAAGCCATGCCGATCAGGGGAGGATTAGGACCCTATCCGTTGAGGTCTTCCTTGCGGTCCATCTCGAGATTTCTGATGGCCGCCTTCCGATTACTAAAAGAGTCGAGTTTTCTAAAGTCGTTTCCGAAAGGAGTATCGAATTTGAATATTTGATTCATTGTTTTGCAAGACGAACGTAAAAGAATCATTCGTAACTTCTAGGCTAACGACTTTAGTTGACGACAATTCACCGCCGGCGGACTTCGTTTGCTCGAAGTTTAAGGCAACAAATTTTCGCAAAGCCCAGTTGGTTTCAGCGGCCTCGCGTTCTTCTAGATCGACATCAGCGCCCTTTCGCGGCATCTGGTAGTCTTTCCATGCTGAGGGAATAGAAATGACAGTGGCAAAATTGACTTCGCTTGTCTGATCAGTTCGGCTGTCGACATTTATATTTACGGCTTTGATCATGTTTTCAGAAAACTCAAATTTAACCCGTTGGGTAGCTTGCAAGTTTTGGTCTTGTGTATCGCCTTGTCCTAGTAGTTCCTCTTTAGATGACGGGGCCGCAACCACGGTCTGTGCATAGTACCATTCGCCCTTCAGATATTCCGCGGGAAAGGTATTTGCTTTTATCTGAAGTTTTGCCTGCTGGTAGCCTGTCATATCCAAACGAATGTGGGTTGCATTTGCGATCTCATCCACTACAAATTCGCCAAGTTGATGAGTGGTCTCATTGTCGGAATTTTTCTTTTTCTCGACCTTGATAAATTTAATTGGGTAGCGAACAAGTGCTACTTTTAACTTGCCAGCGAAACTCCCTTTTCCAATTTTTACCGCAGAGGGGACCTCGTCTTTGTCGATATCGACAGCAGCGGCGACTTTGTAGACAACCAGGCTACTGCCTTCAATTTCGTAAAAGACATCATATTTGAAATCCGGACGGCCGCGCATTGGGACACTGGTTTTAATTAAATTTGAATCCGTAGTATAGCTAACCAAAGGAAGACGAACAAATGCGTTTTTTTCTGCTGAAATGCTAACCTTCAACGGTTGAAGCTCTTTGTTGGATTGTTGACTATTCTCATTGATTTCTTTTCCGGTTTGAATGGAAAAAGTTTTGTCTTCAACCTCGTTGAGTTGGATCAAGTTTTGACCTTGGTTTTGCTCAAATTGGTCTGGTCTTTTGTTGGCATTACAGGCGACGATCCCGAGGCACATTGAGGCAACCACAACAGTTAGACTAGCTAGAGTTAATTTTTTCATGGGGCCTCCTGTTATATAGACCAATCAAGTCCGATTCGGAAATTTACTAAGTCGCGGCTAAATGCCCGTTGCGTCGACGTCACCTTGTCCAAGCGGTCTTTAGTCGCAAAACCGCTAAAAATATTAAAATTGGAATTCATTTTAAACTTCAAAAGACTGGAGAAAGACCCGACTTGATAGGTGTTTTCAGCGTAGTTCCTATACTGATATAAAAGACCGGTATTTTTCCAAGTGATGCTCTTGCTTAACGGAGACGATAGAATCGCCAAAAACGAAAGTGAGGTTTTGGTGTTGTATTCACTTCCACTGGCGTCGCTAGTTTCCCAGTTGAAATTGTAAATCGAGGGCTCAGCAAATAGACTTAGTTTTGAACCGAAAACTGGAGTGATGACCCCTAGGATAGCTCCGCCGGCATAGTTAAAACCTGCATTGCGATCGGACTCGTTGGCTGGAAGTGCAGCTTTAAGTCCGTAAAGAACTTTAGTATTTGAGTCTTCTAAATTATAATACTGCTGGCCATAGACTTCCACCGAGTCCATTTTTGTTGTCGAGTTAGTCTGATTTTCAGTCCACAAACGGGATGCCGAAAGATTGAGCTCGAGTTGGGTCAAAGTTTGTTTGCTTTGGGCTAGATTGAAATCCAAAGTCATATTGGTAATTGTGGATTGTTTCTTTTCCGGAATTTGTGGAATCGTCTGATAGATGTTACCACTGGCTGAAAAGAAGGGCTCGAGTTCAGGTTTGCTAGTCTTAACCGAGGAAGTTGCCGCCGCCGCTGAAAGGCCAAAGAATAGTGAAATGACCGGACCAATCATCAAGTGGTTAACAGTCCTTCGCGATGTATAGGTCCCTGGTTTTTGGCCCCAAATTGTCACAATGTGCTCCTTTGTTTCAAAATTAGAGGATCTAGACCGAATTTTTTTCCGGTTTAGCCTCACTTCTTCTAAACAGAGCGAGATTCATGCCATCTTTGAAAAATTGACCTGTCAAATCTTTGGACAGCGATCGCGCTGGCCCTGAATGCTGGCGCTGAGCGTGGGCCCTTATGGTTAATACCTTCCATCAGATTCTCTTATGGGCAGAAGCAATTTGTTGGATGGTTGCAAGGGCCAGCGCTGGTCAGGGGAGTTTCAAACTAAGGTGTAAGCCAAGCCGCGAACATCTTCCCCAAAAATATTTGCTTCGCATTATCTTTGCTTAAGTCTTGCACTGGCAGCCAATACGCGGTTTGTTTTAGCAAACGTAACCGGTGAAAGCCGGGAAAATAAATGCGATGGCTTTTCAGGGGGGGATCTGTGACTAAGCTTTCATTGTTAATGGGTGTACTATGTGTATTGGTGGCTGGCCAAAGTAGGGCAGTTAATTTCGATAAAAATGTACCGCAAGAAATTCAAAAACAAATGGTTGAAGATTTAAGCTTTATGGCAAGTGTTCAAGGCCGAGGACAAACTCCACTGCATCAAGAAATTTTTGGCCCGGTTGGGGGTCAGACCTATCAGACATTTTTTGATACTCGTATTACCGCCATCGGATTGAATAGCTGCGGCGGGGGAAACGCTGTCGCTTGTGTTATGCCTTTTGTGAATCCTAACAAAATGTGGCTGACACAAAATTTTATCAAGTTTAGCCATCCGCAAGTTGCGCGCTCGATGGTGGTTTACCATGAGGCTCGCCACTCTGAAACCAAAAATGGAAATTGGGGACACGACAATTGCCCAACACCTTTTTTGGATGATCAAGGAAAAGACAAGGCAAGCATTTGGACGGGTGCAAAATTAGAAGGGCAGCCTGCCTGCGATTCGACTCCGTACGGCTCTTACGGTTCTTCGACGATTTTGCTTAAGAATATTTCCAAATTCTGTTCAAACTGCACAGACAAAGTGAGAATGGATGCGGAACTCTATTCCCAGGATCAGTTGGGACGGATTAACAATGCTCCGGCAAAGCAAGCTATGATTCGGGATTTTAATTCAAGTCTCTATGTCGTTAAAAAGTAATCCTAAGTTCAAACGTCCAATTTATTTATTGATCGGAGCGCTCCTTATCGGGGCGTTTCTTTTTTTTAACAAACAAAAGTTGCAAGTGGACTTGGCTGAAAAGCCTGCTGCGATTGCGCCGGTGGGTGCAGGCGATGCTGTCATTCCAGAGCAGCATATTTCCGAACCCGTTAAGCCTGAGGCTTTGTCTGCTGCAAAATTGCAGGCTGCAACAGTAGTGGATATTGCCAGTTTATCCTTACTTGAAAAAAAATCTTGGAAGACATTTCAAGAAATTCTTTTGTCAAAAAATGATAATGACCCGCGATTGGATTCTGATCTAAAAAACCTAAGTCCCGCTTTGCATCAGGCCTTGCTGGCCAAGTACAGTTCATTGCCGATGGAAAGTCGCAGCGAGCGCGGGTTGATCGTATTTCTAGTCGCGCGGGATTTGCAATCCCCAGATGATTTGAAGTTTTTAAAGTCAATCTACGATGAAAGCCCTTGCCTGAGTTTGGCCAATTGTGGAACTCGGACTGAAAGCGACCCCCATATTTCAGGTATCGATGATACTTCAGCCAATTATCCACAGTTGACGGCGCTGTTTCAACTCGATCAATTGCTAACGACGAAGCCAGGTATTTTAATGGATCCAAATATGAAAGATCATTTTCGCGCAGTTATTGAGCAGGCACTCAAGTTTCCGGTTCCTGCTATTCAGCAAAAAGCGGCCGAGATTCAGGCGAAGATCCCTTAATGAAAAAGGATTTGCTGCACTCGATTCTTATTTATACGGATGGTGCCTGTTCCGGAAATCCTGGGCCTGGGGGATGGGCCTGCGTCGTCGCCACACCGGAAGGTAAGATCAAAGAACTAGGCGGTTTTAAAGAGGCCACGACGAACAACGAGATGGAGCTGATCGCAACCATTCGCGCCCTTCTACACGTGAAAGAAACCAAGCTTGCGGTGCATCTGTATACGGATTCGACATATGTGATTCGGGGAATTACAAAGTGGGTTTGGGGTTGGAAGCGCCGGGGTTGGAAGACCGCAGAAGGAAACGAAGTCGCCAATCGTGAGCTTTGGGAAAACCTGTCAGCCTTGGTTTTGGCTCGGGGTAAAAAAGAGGCGGCTATAGAGTGGAAGTATTCGCGGGGGCATGTTGGAACTCCGGGAAATGAGCGCTGTGACGAAATCGCCGTTGCGTTTTCTAAGCGCCAGTGGATCGACCTCTATGAAGGGCCCTTGTTGCAGTACTCGGTTGCGATATATGATGTGCCCGCTGATTGCGAACTGCCAGAGATGCGGCCAAAAGAAGTCAAGGTCCCGGCTTTTTCTTATTTGAGCTATCTTGGCGGCGAAGTTTGCCGACATCGCGATTGGGCAGATTGCGAGCGTCGAGTAAAGGGCAAGTCGGGAGCAAAATTTAAAAAGGCAATGTCTGAAAAAGACGAGTCCGAAATTATAAAAACCTGGGGCCTGTCGCCAGGAACTACAATTAAGGGTTAAGTTTTAAATCGAGATACAATTACCTACGGCACAGCCATAATAGAATCACCTACGGCACAGCTTTAAAAGACAAAGTCGTCGATCCGGCCGGTCCAGTGATGGTAAGGATGGCCCCACCGTTTTCAATCATTGAAACGGGCACCGGAAACGACACGATATAGGGTGTGCTCCAGCGATTGTGTTGTGGATATAATGAAACAACATCAGACAAAATCGTTTTCATGCGTGAGCTTTTTCCCTCGTAGCGACGGCCATTGGCATCAAGAAAAAGTTTCCAAAGTGTTTTTGCTTTATGTAAATCGTCGTGTTTTCGCTCGGGCACAAAAAAAGAAATAAAAAATTCTGTTTCTTTTGCCATTTTTGCATCTTGTTTTACTTTTTCGCTAGCTAAAATTTCTGGTGTCCACTGATAAATTCGCGCCCGTTGCTCTAGTTGAGCCTTAAGCACCTTCGAGTTAATCATGGTTCCGGAGACTTCCATCACGGCATAAAAACCATCATAAACTTGCTTTTTATCAGAATTGGAAGCAATGACGGACTCATATTCGCTATCCGAAATCAGCTGCGGCATGTTGGGATTGGTCCGCGGTGTCGCGCATCCGAGAAGATTTAACAAAAACATAATTTGAAAAACCAAAAAAGCAGTTTTCATAGATCAAATCATCATCAGTTTTAACAGTTTCACGGTCAAGTCCAAGCTTAGCTGCCGATTCAAAACTAGAAATATATGGCAACTTAAGTAATCCCTAGTCAAAAGTAGTGTTTAGCGAAAAATAATTGTGTCTTCGGCTAAACCTTTTGCCCGATCACCCTCAGTCCATCCGGTCCAGGGAAAATCTAGATTATAGTGAATGCCCCTTGATTCTTTTCTAAGCAAAGCGCACTTGATAGTTAGATCGGCCACAATCGCGATGTTGCGCAATTCGATAATGTCCGAGTGAATACGAAAATTCGAATAGTACTCGCGAACTTCTTCCAAAATGTTGGTTAGGCGGTGCGAGGCCCTTTCTAAGCGCTTATTCGAGCGAACAATTCCGACGTAATTCCACATCAAGTGGCGGATTTCTTCCCACATATGGGTAATCACAATCATCTCGTCGGCGTCCGTGTGTTGCGGATGAATCCAAGGCCTGGGCGTAATAGTGGGTTGGCTGAGTTGCGGCCATTGTTTGTGAATTTCCATAGCGCAATTGTGTGCCATCGCCAAGCATTCCAGTAACGAATTCGAAGCCAAACGGTTGGCCCCGTGCAGTCCCGAGCAAGCGGTTTCGCCCAGGGCCCAAAGCCCCAGAATATCGGTTTGACCATTCTTGTCGGTGACCACTCCTCCGCAAAGATAGTGGGCAGCGGGGACCACGGGGATTGGTTGAGTGGCCATATCAATTCCGTACTCTGCGCATTTTTTGAAAATCACGGGAAAACGCATCAGCAGAAAGTCGCGGGATTTTTTGGTCATATCGAGATAGACACATTGGGCGCCAGATTTTTTAATTTCGGCATCAATGGACCTGGCAACAATATCCCGAGGGGCAAGACTTCCCATTTCGTGATACTTTTTCATAAATGCTTGTCCCTGGGAATTAATCAATTCGCCGCCTTCGCCGCGCAAAGCTTCGCTGATCAGAAAATTTCTGGACTCGCGATGAAATAAACAGGTTGGGTGAAACTGCATGAACTCCATATTTGCGATGCGGGCTCCGGCTCTGTAGGCAATGGCGACGCCGTCTCCGGTGGCACCACTCCAATTGGAAGTATAAAGATAGACTTTGCCGGCGCCACCTGTGGATAAGATGGTGGATTTTGCAAGATAGACACTGACCTCGCCGCTATTTTTGTTCAATACATAAGCTCCAACACAGCGGTTGGGATTGATGTCGTTTGCATCAACTTGCTTGTTGAGGATGAGATCAATGGCAAAATGGTCTTCTACAATCTGGATATTTGGATGTTTTTGGCAGGCACTTAAAAGAGCCCGATGGATTTCTGCGCCGGTGTGATCTTCGAAATGTAGAATTCGCCGAACGCGATGTCCGCCCTCTTGCGTCAAATGGACAGTTTGGCCATCAGGCTGGAGGTCGAAATGCACACCCCAGTTTATAAGATCATTAATTCTTTCAGGAGCTTGCTCAATAAAATTACGAACAATGTCTGCTTTGCAAAGGCCTGCTCCGGCCCTCAATGTGTCCTGAATATGGGCAGAAAAGCTATCGTCTTTGGACATCACCGCAGCAATTCCGCCCTGGGCCCAAGTGGTATTCGCAGAGGGTGCTTTGTCCTTCGTTACGATAATAACCTTGCCCAGATCCGCCGACTTAAGTGCGAAAGCCAAGCCAGCAAGGCCTGAGCCGATCACTAAGAAATCAGATTGATTTACACTCATAGATTCTGCCTGTCTGTTATCCCGTTGGCGGTCTTCATTGAAACAACGCAAAAGGGACCTAAGTTGCAAATTAGTGCTTTTTTTTTCCTCTGTCCAAGGAGTCTTACTTGATTCTTCGAAAAGAGTAAAACTACAATAAATTCAAGGCGGTAACGCAAATGCGATCAAAGTTAGTTTGGATCTTCTCAGTCAGCTTCATTGTGCTGCTTGGAGCCTTGGCATGGAAGGTCGATCGCGACTATGTCGAAGACAAAATAAAAACACTGCGTATGCTTTCGCGTTCGCAATTGTTGGCACTTTCCCGTTCCGTCGATACCGAATTGGTGACCTCAACCCAGATGATTGAGCTTTTGCTTCCGCAACTTAAAGCGGGCAGCTCCGTCGATTATCCAGAGACCTCACAGTTTGGCAAATTTCAAATGATTGCAACTCTAAATCCTCCGGGGCGTAGCAGTTCAGATTGGCGTTTTGAAAGTATGTATTTGCTTGCAAATGCTGAGATCAAAAGTTGGGCGCCCTCGGCCTTGACCATGCTTCTGCAAAACTTCAAAGAGGCTGACGTTCCCGTGGGATTTCGTTTTGTCTTGGTTGTCCAAGGCCCCGACAAGAAAAAGTCTTACCTGGCGATTATTTATCATTTCGGAAGTCAGTGGTTGGTAGGGATTGTTAAGAGCGACTTGTTTCGAAATTTAACAGACCGACAAAAAGGCGATGCGGCAGGCACCGTATTTTTAGTCAATAGCTTGGGTCAGGTGTTGGCTCATCCGACGGCTCAATATGTGGGAACTATTCTATCTGACCACCCTGCAGTTTCTGAAATTGTTTCTGGTGCAAGTGCCAGCGGCGGCGGTTTTGTTAAAGAAAAAAATGGTGGTAGTTATAATTTCTATGAACAAACCTCGGGCTCGAATGTTTATGCTGTAACCTCAACTTCGGAAGAAATTTTACTGGCCGAGCGAAAAGCAAACCTTATTGGTCTACTGGCTTTGGGGCTTGGCATCGGTGCATTTGCTGGGGTTGCTGTCTATTTGGTTTTTCGCGGTGAAGTTGAATTTGAAGACGTAACATCGTCCTTTCCGGCTTTGCCGCCATTGAGCGAGAACTCTGGTTTGCTTTCCGTAGAAAAAAAATCTGAAACGGGGAAGGAACGAATGGATGCCTATCAAAAAGTTGCATCCTCTTTATCTCACGAAGTCAGAGGTCCCATCACCAGCATACTTGGTGCCCTTCAATTGCTGCGGGTGAATCTGAAAAGTAATCCAAGTGCTGCCAACGAGTGCATAGACCAGCTTGAAGTCCAGGCTCGTTCTGCCAGAGAAGTAACGCAAAAACTTCTGGCGTTTGCTGGCGAAGAATCCAGTAGACCGACTCCGACCCAGCTTGACGAGCCTTTGAATAAAGCCCTAAAAATGCTGGAAGCAAAAATTTCCGCAAAAGGCGTAAAGTTGAATAAAAATATAAGTTCAACAAAAGTTTTGCCCATGGATTCAAGACTTTTATCGCGAGCTTTTGAGGCCCTGCTAGTCAATGCTATCGAGGCCATGGAAAGAGCTCCAAAAAAAGAGCTCAGTGTCACTTTGTCTTCCAGTGAAAGCTCTGTGATTTTAAAAATTGCTGATTCTGGCGAGGGAATGACCGCCGAGGAATTAAACCGAGCCTTCGACCCCTTCTTTACGACTCGCTCGGCAGGACATCATATGGGGCTTGGGCTATCGATGGCACAAGGTGTGATTCGTGAAGCCGGCGGAGATATCACTTTGCAATCGGAAAAAGGCAAGGGAACGACCCTGACGGTGACTTTTTCTATCGTCGCAGAAAAGAAAATCGAATCTGTCGGTCTGGCAGCATCTAACGCAGCGGCGGGGTCAGTCGCAGCGACTCCACCAGTCGCCAATCCAGCAGCCGCGCCGAAGTGGTCTGAGCCAAAATTGAAAGTTGATATTACGGGTTCGGCATTAGCAGCATTGCGACCCAGCTCTCCGCCACTCGAGGCCCCTCTTCAGTCTGCGATAAAAGTTCCGCAGCGGCCGACGGCTGTTCGGCAGCAGTTGGCGCAGCTTGAACCGGAGCCAGCGGCGGTTCCTTCGCCAGAGCCAGCTCCAGCGGCGGCTCCTTCCGCCCGGACAGTGCCTCCGACACAGGAAAATTTTGTCGATGATTCGATGGAAAAGTTAATTGACGAGGTAGACCTTCCGTCAGAAAAAAAATCCTTAATCGACGCGGCTCTCGAGGCAACGACTGATACAGCGATCGAAAAAACGACCGGTAAAGCGCCATTGGCGGCGACCCGCCCGGTGTCCAGCAAAGATCCGTTGCAAGAAATTGCCGAACTTGAAAAACGAGGTTTCTCTGCCAAGATTGATAAACCAAATTTTGAGTTAAAAAGAAAGTCGCCTAAGCGGCCCGAAATTGTTGTCCCCGTTCGCAAACCAGGAGACAAAGCATGAGTCGTCGGGAGCAACGGGCTGGATTTTCAGTATTTATTTTTTTGGCAGACACCGAAGCGGGTTCAGCTGCAAAGTTGCATCTGGCAAGTCAGAACTACGAAGCTTTTCTTTTTGCGGATCAAGATACTGTTTTGGATCGGGTTAAGCAGGCGGCTCCGCACGTTCTAGTTTTCGCTGCCGAGGCCTTGATGTCGCCCCTTTCTGAATTCGTTGAAAGAATTCTGGAAATAAATTCAGAAATCCAATTCGTGTTTGTTGGGCCAATTGGGCAAAGTGATGCTATCGCAGAGTATCGCGATTACAATTTTTCTGAATTTGTTCCCGCAGGTGAATACTTAGAAACCCGGATCCTGTGGGCTGTCGATAAAGTCTGCGAAATTCTTTACTTAACTTATGTGAATGAAAAACTACTGAGCGAAAAAGAAGCACTTCTATTGAAGCAAAAAGAGTCTCAGGTTTTACTGGCCAGTGTGCAGTCCACCGCTGCTCAGCGAACAACCGGTTCGGTTGTAGATTTTGTCAATCGTTATAAAGCTGTGCAATCCAAAGAGGACACGCTGCAAATTTTTCTTGCTCAGGTCAGTTGCCAAGCTATTTTTTTCAGATTTCTACCGACCGTGCAAACCTTTGTTGCGACGACCGCAAA
The DNA here is from genome assembly GCA_943330705.2 of Streptomyces griseus. Lineage (GTDB taxonomy): Bacteria > Bdellovibrionota > Bdellovibrionia > Bdellovibrionales > Bdellovibrionaceae > CALQIT02. The sequence goes on along the minus strand of CALQIT020000033.1, from coordinate 13,433 downwards.
AGGCATTGATATCGAAAGTATTAAAGGAGTTGGCGCTCGTCTCACCGAGGACGAGTTTCGCGGCCTGAGCGAAACACTTGGGCAAGGTGCACTGCCAAAGACCTTGGACGATTTTATGCGGCTTGTTCTTAAGTCGGGAAAATACTTTGTGCAAAAGGTACAGCCTCATAAAACTCTTGAAGGTGTTTTCGTTTTTTGGGGCCAGGGTATGAATAGTTTTTCTGCCATTGAAAATGAGTACCTGGTCTTTCATTTGGTTTATCAGAATGTTCACTTTCTTAAGCGCTCAGAATTGTTGGATATCAACGACCCGGTTACAGAACTTTTTAATCGAAACTATTTTCACAAGAAATTAGAAGAAGAGGTCTCTAGAGCCAGGCGCCTGAAGCAGCCGGTTTCTGTTGTGCTATTGTCGATTGATCATTTTGTCGAACTTGAACAAAGTTTAGGTAAAAGTAATCGTGATTTAATTCTGAAGTCTGTTGCCTCTATTGTGCGCAAAACCAGCCGGATAAATGATCTTTCTTGTCGCAGTGACGAAAATGAAATTGCAATGTTGCTGCCTCACTCGGGAAAAAAGGGCGCAACTCTTCGTGCCGAAAGACTGAGGCGGATTATTGAGTCTCACTCTTTTACCGTTAACGGTCTTAAGGTCTCGGTCAGTGCTGGCGTCAGCGAATATCCGATGCTGTGTTCAAGTGCTGAAGAGCTCGAGGCCGGCGCTCGGCAGGCCTTGGACTTTATAATTTCAAGGGGTGGCAATAAGGTTTGCCTTTATCAGCCTGCACAAGGTTTTTTACCGGACTATGAGGTGGTTCCTGTATAGACAAACGAAGGCGGTCATTCATCTTGAGCATTTAACTCACAATGTGCGCGAGTTAAAACTATTAAATGGATCGTCATCTTTTTTCTGTCCGATGGTGAAGGCCAATGCCTATGGGCATGGCGATTTGGAAATTGCTAAGCATCTTGAGGGAATTGGTATTCAGACAATGGGCGTGAGTCTGATCGAAGAAGGAATTCTTTTGCGGGAAGCGGGTATCCTTTCCGAAATTTTAGTATTTGGAATTTTTGATCAAGAAGGGGCTCAAGCAATTGTTCGGCACAGACTGACCCCCGTACTTAGTATTTGGTCGCAAATATACGATTTGGAAAAAGTTTTAACTTCACAGATAAAGGTTCATCTCAAGTTTGATACCGGAATGCATCGGCTTGGTTTTCTGCCAATGGAAGCGGTGAAGTTACAATCCCATTTTCAGGATTCAAAAAAATTGAAGCTGGGTGGTGTCTTGACCCATCTTCATAGTGCTGAGGACGCCAGCGATTTTGCCGGGAAAAGTTTTTCTCAACTTAAGCAATTTAAAACTATTTGCGATCACTTCTTGTATTTTAATCCGGTTTTTCACAGTTTGAATTCAGCAGGTCTTTTGAATTTTTCAAAACATCAGGGTCAGGTTTTACCTTTTTCAATTCCTGCAGCCCAAGGGGCGCGGCCTGGATTGGCTTTGTATGGTTTAACCCCGGTGCCTGGCTTTACTCAGTTTAAACCAGTAATGAGTATTCGCAGTCAGGTTGTTCGTTATCACCAGCTATCGATTGGGCAAACTGTATCTTACGGTGGAACCTGGCGGGCCCAGCGCGAATCGGTAATTGGCGTGGTACCAATCGGCTATGCGGACGGGTACCACAGGACCCTTTCGAATAAATCTGAAGTTTTATTTGCCGGTAAGAAAGTTTCACAGGTTGGCAACATCTGTATGGATTTTTTCATGATTGATGTGACGGACGTCGTAAAAGATAAGGCCTTAAGCAGTTTTCAGAATCAAGAGGTTACCCTTTTTGGCTATGATCGTGAGGGCAATCAACTAGGGGCCGAAGATCTAGCAAAAAGAGCAGGCACAATCAGTTGGGAAATCTTAACCAGTGTTGGCGAACGTGTTCCCCGTATTTTTGAGCGGGCGGAGGTCCATGCATGATGCAAAAGACGGCTCGTTTTGTTGATCGTTTTGTCGAATGGGTTGAACAAACAGCGATTAGCTTCATTAAAGAGGTTGGTCAGATTATTCTTTTTGCAACCTCCAGTCTTCGCCTTAGTTTTCAGCAGCCCTACCGCTATATGGAAGTCATCAAACATATGGAATTTGTCGGTAATCAGTCGGTTTTCATTATTAGCCTGACTGGTTTATTTACCGGCCTTGCATTGTCGTTTCAGGTTTATTTGGGATTCAAAATAGTCAATGCCGTCAATTTGGTTGGCCCCACGGTTGCTTTGGGAATCACAAGGGAGCTTGGTCCTGTTTTAACTGGTTTGATTGTGGCCGCCAGGGCTGGCGGAGCAATGGCGGCCCGATTGGGAACAATGCGAGTCAATGAACAAATCGATGCCCTTGATGTAATGGGCGTGAATACTCGTCAATATTTGATTGCGCCTAGGATCTATGCGGCTTTTATTTGCATGCCGCTGCTGACTGCAATTTTTGATTTCGTGGCTATGCTTGGATCTTACTTTCTGTGCGTAAAGTTAGTAGATCTTGATGAAGCTATTTTTTGGGATAAGATTCGTCATACCTTGGAAGTCCGCCACATCAATGAAGGCCTTTTTAAAAGTGCTGTCTTTGGAATTGTCTTTGCAGTTATTTGCACTTATCGCGGTTACAATACTACCGGTGGAGCAAAGGGTGTCGGTGAAGCAACGAATCGTGGGGTTGTGATGTCGATGGTAATGATTATTATTTTGGATTATTTTTTGACCAATCTTATTCGTGTTTTCTATACACTGACAGGCATTACATGAGTGAAGATGCAATTCGTCTGGTTGATGTGAAAAAGACTTTTGATGGGAAAGACTTTGTTCTAAGTGGAATGACGTTAAGCGTACCAAAAGGAAGTTTGACTGCGATTATTGGTTTTTCCGGAACAGGGAAGTCGGTGATGCTAAAGCACATCCTTGGTCTGTACCAACCCACGTCTGGGCAAATTTCTGTTTTAGGTACCGATGTAACTCGGTTGTCGCCAGACCAAATGACCGTATTCCGTCGGAAGTTTGGCGTTCTTTTTCAGGGCGCAGCTTTGTTTGATGATATGACGGTTTTAGAAAATGTCAGCTTTCCGCTGGTAGAGCACCGTCGCGATCTATCTGAAAGCGAAGTCCTGGTAATAGCTAGTCAAAGACTAAAGCAAGTTGGACTCGACGAAAAGCACTATGGCAAATTACCGTCACAAATTTCAGGTGGAATGCAGAAAAGAACAGGTCTGGCTAGGGCGTTGGCCCTAGATCCAGAAATTATTTTTTATGACGAGCCAACCACTGGATTAGATCCAATTTTAACCGAAATGGTAGATAATCTAATACTAGAGACTCATCACCACCGGCAGGGCATGACCTCAGTGATGGTGTCTCATGATTTGGAGGCGGCGTTTCGAATTGCAGACCATGTTGCCATGCTGGATGCAGGCAAGGTGCTGCTATTTGGAACTCCTGAGGATTTTTTTAAAACCGACATAGAGTTGGTTAAGAAATTCGTGGCTAAAGGAATGAAACAGGGAATGAAACAGCGATGAATTTACTTCGGGCTGCTGAATTTAAAGTTGGATTGCTAGTGCTCGGTGTAGCGTCACTGATCGCATACATGTCTATGCAGGTCAGCGAAGATCCAAGTTATATGGGCCGTAGCAACGATGCTTGGTTTCAGATTCCCGATGCTGCTGGCTTGGTTAAGGGCAGTGCCATTAAATCAGCCGGAATTCCGGTGGGCATTATTAAAGATATTGAGTTGACCGAGGATGGATTCGCTCGCGTACGAATGACTTTGAGGCCAAATTTTCGTCTTTTCCAATCGGCTTCTGCTGAAATTAAATCAGCTGGAATTCTGGGCGACAAGTTTGTCTCTTTAAATCCTGGTCTGCGCACGGACTCTCCGCTTCCACCCAGTGGCCAGATTTTAAATATTAAAGACACAGGATCCTTAGATAGTGTGATTAGCCAAGTCGGTGATATTGCGGGTTCACTGAAAGACACGGCCAAAGCGCTGCGCGAAGCAGTTACTGAAGATGGCTCGCGCAAACATGTTCTAGGCAGAATTGTTTTAAACATCGAGAAGGTCACAGGCGATCTTGCGGAAATGACTTCCGCCAACAAAGAAAAGATTAATGATATTGTTGATCAAGTCCGTAACGTCACCGAATCCCTTGACGAGTTATTGAACAAAGATGGTGAAAATAGCGTCAAGTCGCAGGTCAAACGAACGATGGCGCGCTTGGACTCGGCGATGAAAAACATCGATGAGATTTCGGGGCGAATAAACCGCGGCGAAGGTACTATCGGTCGCTTGATCAACGATGAAGACACTGTTGAAGAGCTCAATACCGCCATTGAAGGCGTGAACGGATTTTTAGACACTGCTGGAAAAACGCAGACTGGTCTTGATTTTCATGCCGACTATATGGGTAATCTTGGGGTTACCAAGACCTCGATCGGGCTGCGCTTACAGCCAGGTTTAGATCGATTCTACTATTTGGGAATTGTTGACGATCCTGCCGGTGTTGTCGAGACCACGGACACAAAGTTAACTTCTGCAGGGACTTCCACCGAAACTAACGAAATAAAAACATATCGTAACAAAGTGAAGTTTAATATTTTGTTTAATAAAAATTTCTATGACTTCACTGTCAAGGGTGGATTGATTGAGAACTCTGGTGGTTTTGGTTTTGACTATTTGCTTTATCGCGACAAATTAAAAATGACAGTCGAAGCTTTCGAATTTTCCAAGTTAAATTTAAGGGCACAATTGCAATACAATTTATGGAAAGGTGTCTATTTTACTGGCGGAGTTAGCGATATTTTAAATCGTCAAAGCAAGTTTTCTACCTATCTGGGCGCAGGGCTTTTGCTGACCAACGACGATTTAAAAATGATGTTGTCGAGTCTTCCAACGAAGTAGGCGGCGCTATGTTTAAAAATGTCTTAATTAGTGTCTCTGACAAAACAGGCTTGCTGGAGTTCCTAAAAAAGGTACAGCCGATTCGCATTGTCTCAACGGGTGGCACTGCCAAATATTTAACTGACAATGGCTTCAAAGTTGTGGACGTCAGCGAGCAAACAGGCGCGCCCGAAGTGATGGGTGGACGAATAAAAACGCTGCATCCCCGTGTGCATATGGCGCTGTTAAGTCGTTCTGGCAACCTTGAGGATGCGCAGCTTTTGCGGGATGAGGAAATTGCTCCGTTTGATTTGTTGATTTGCAATCTCTATCCATTTGAGCAGGCGGTTTTCGAGCAAGTCGACGGCGCTGAACTAATTGAAAAAATAGATATCGGTGGCCCTTCAATGTTAAGGGCTGCTGGAAAGAATTTTCTTCAGCTGACGGTCATTTGTGACCCTACAGATTATAATTGGATTGCAGAAGGCGGAAGTCTTTCTCTTGAACAGCGCAAGCACTTAGCGGCAAAAGTATTTGCCCACACCGCCGCTTACGATACTTTGGTCGCGGAAAAGTTGGGCGCTGGTATGGGCCCCGAGTTTTCCTTGGCAGGGGCTAAAGTTCAAGATCTTCGTTATGGCGAAAATCCCCAGCAGTTAGCCAGTTGGTACCGGAAAAAAGGCTTTAGTGAGGGCTTGCACGCGGCAAAAGTTCTTCAAGGTAAGGTTCTATCCTATAATAATATCCTTGATCTGGATGTAGCGACAGCATTGGTTGCTTCGTTCCATGATGCTGCAGCCGTTGCGGTCAAACACGGAAACCCATGTGGCGTAGCGGAAGACAGCACACTTAATTCTGCGCTTGCCAAGGTATTGCAAGCAGACCCAGTCAGTATTTTTGGTGGAATTGTTGCCGTCAATCGCAAGATTACCGAAATTGAAGCCGCACTTCTGAGTCCCCTTTTTCTTGAATGTCTTATTGCTCCGGACTATTCAGAGCAAGCTCTTGATATTTTTTCTAAAAAGAAAAATTTTCGAGTTCTGCGGTGGCCACGTTTGCTGCAGGCGCATCAGCGGGAAGATGTGCGTACCATAAATGGGGGGTTTCTAGTTCAGACCGCCGACTTATTTGAATCCGAAGCCGAAAAATGGAAATGGATTGGGCAAACGCCAGAGCTTGCAGTAATCAAAGATTTGCAGTTTGCAGAAAAAGTCTGCGCAAGTCTAAAGAGCAATGCCATCGTCATCGTAAAGAATGGTCAAACTGTTGGACTAGGAATGGGACAGGTCAATCGCGTTGAAGCAGTCTCGCACGCGGTTGAAAGAATGCAATCTCACTTTGGCAGTTTGAAGGATGTGGTACTGGCCAGTGATGCATTTTTCCCCTTTCCTGATTCAATTCAAAAAGCATCTGAGGCTGGGGTGCGATGGATTGTTCAGCCGGGTGGTTCGCTTAAAGATGAACAGATATTTGCGGCAGCTAAAGAATATGGAATCGGGATGGCGGTAACAGGTGTTCGTCATTTTCGTCATTAGGGTAGAATAAAGGAATATGGAAACACAGAGCGGACTGGGTAGGGAAAAAATTTGGGTAGTGAGATCCGCAGGAAGGGTCTTGGGTCCGTATTCTTTGGAAGAGCTGATTCATCAGCTGAAAGAAAAAAATATTTCGGTGATTGACGAAGTTCGCACACCCGAAAGCCGTTGGGGATTTATTCGCGATCACAAACAACTGTCTGAAGTGGTCGAATTCCTACGCGATCAGTCTTCACTTAGTCGGGAACAAACAGAATTGATGTCGACTCGGTCTATGACGGGGTCTAGATATAGCGATGATTTGACGCCAACCCCAGAGCTGAACTTTCGCCCAAAGGGCAATGAAGAAAAAACTGAAGTTCGTCCCTTTCAAAATCCATCCGGTTTACCGTCTTTGCCAGCCCATAAGCGACCGGAGGGCTCTCCAATTGATGTTCAGTACCATGACGTAAAGACAGAAATTACGCCACCTCCATTGCCCTTGGTGCAGACAGATGCATCCGAAGGGACCCCTATTATTGAACGAATGGTATGGTCAATTGCCTTTCTTGCGGTGCTTGGAATGATTGTTTTGGTCTTGCACAAGCAAGGAAAGTTTCTATTTGGAAAAGGAGAAGCCGCAGCAGTTTATTCTGAGCAGGACTTCAACCTTGGAAAGTACAATCGTTGTTTGGAAGGATTGTCGGCAACGCCAACTTTGGATTCCGATAAATTAATTAAGTTAGCACTCTTACAAGTTCAGATCGGCAAGCAACCTGTCGAAGGCCGAAGAACGTTAGAGCGCCTCGGTAAAGAGATTCCAAATTCAGTAAAGCTTGATGCAAATGTCATTTACGGACTTTCGTATATGCGCGAGCAAAACTGGGATTCGGCCCAGAAGTATTTTAAAAAATCCGAAAGTTCAAATCATGCGATTCAGGTATTGCAAAATATGGCTACTATTGAATTGATGAAGGGATCTTACGATTCTGCCTATTTAGCTGCGCAGCGCCTAATTGATGACGGACACGATGACCCGATGAATTACCTTCTTAAGGCCGCTTCCGTATTTAGGATCGAGAATAAAAGTCGAGATAAAGAAAAAGTTAAAAAAGCATTGGATGAACTCGTTCAATTTAGCGAAAAAGCTAAAAACTATAAAATTGAACTTCTATTGTACAGGGCGGCAATTCAACTTAAATGGAACGATCGGGCCGCTGGCGATGATTCGATAGATGCCTTGTTAAAAACAGATCCTCTTTTGACCTCCAATCATGTTCAGAATTTATGGGTCGACCGCCAAGTTGCTGGCTGGGACAGCCTTTCAGGCGTATGTGATTTTGTGGCCGGAGGCGAGGCCACCGCCAGAACTCAAGCACTTAAAGCGCTTTGTCTATTTGAAAATGGCGAAACGGGAAAGGCCTTACGCCTGGTCGAATCAGGCAAGCAGCAGTTTGCTGCTGATCATCTATTTATCCCGCTTCAGAGCTTTTTGCTAAAGCAATCGGGACAGGCTGAGCAAGCGCAATCACTAGCAAAGTTGATGGCCCACTCTGCGCCAATCCTTCTACAGGTGGTCGCTGGTGATATCTGTATAGAAAAACAGGATCTGGACTGCGCCGAGAATAGCTTTCGAAAAGCATTGATACTGAACCCGAATGAATTGGCGGCGATTGCGGGAATGGCAAAAGTCAATTTCGCCATGGGAAAAGTAAGTGCCGCAGAAGAGCTTGTAAAAAAGGGCTTAGCGATTTCGCCAAGCTATCAACCTCTGGTGGTCCTGAAGCTGAGTAAAAATGACAAGTAGGCCATTGTGCAAATTTCTAATTCTATTCTTTTCCTCTCTGGCCTGGGCCAACCCTGCACCATCAGAACATGAAAAGGGGCCGGCTCCTGTGGTTTTTGCAATCACTGAAGCGGGTTCTGAAATAAAAATTCCTTCGGCTATCTTGCCCGCGATCGAAGCGGGTGGAACAAATCCGAGCGGGACGTTTTCTTTCTTTCCGGTAAAGGTTCGTTTGCGCGAAAAAAATAGTGGTGTTTTAAAAGCCCCTGAGATTCTATTGGAATTTCCAAAAGGAGGCGGCGAAGTCGATTTGGCTTCGTATTTGGGAAAAGTACCTGGAACATTTTTTATTTTTTTCGAGTTAGACCGGGAAAAGGAAGATTTGCTTAAAGTTTTCTATGTATCCAAAGCCAGAAAGCGCCGTCTGAACGATGGAATTTGGGGCTTGGGCTGTAAAAAGTATTTAGATCTTACAGGGTTTTATAATCGGGAAATTTTTAAACATGGAATTAAGGTAAATACCACCAGAAATCGGCATGCGAGCGTGGTTGGTGGGCATTTTATTTTTTCATCAAGTAATAGCAAACGTCTGATTTTAACCCAGGTTTCATTTAAAGATTCGAAAGCGCCTGAACTTTTCTGTGATGCCCCCGGAGCCGATTGAAATGTACGATTTTTTAAATGCCTATAAAAGCTACGACCCAGCCGCCAAATCGATTTTGGAAATAGCCCTTCTTTATCCAGGGCCGAAGGCAATTTTTTTTCATCGCATTGCCCATGCACTGTATTGTTTAAATTTTTTCTTTCTTGCACGACTCGTGTCTGAACTTAGTCGCTTTCTGACCGGTATCGAGATTCACCCCGGAGCCAAAATTGGTCTGCGCCTGGTCATCGACCACGGCATGGGAGTCGTCGTCGGCGAAACGGCAGAAGTCGGCAATGATTGTATCATTTTTCATGGGGTCACCCTGGGCGGAGTGAAGTTTGACCCAGTCAAGAGGCACCCGACAATTCAGGACAAGGTTCTCATTGGTGCCGGAGCAAAAATACTTGGGCCAATTGTTATCGAGACTGGCGCTAAGATCGGTGCCAATGCTGTCGTCACTAAAACCGTGTTGGCCGGAACTGTGGTTCGTGACTCTGCCCAATAGTCTAACATTAAGTTAACGTTGATTTAGTATTGATTTAACAGCGATCCCACCGCGATCTAGTTTCGCCGCCGCCCCTTAGCGACGGCAAGGGCCGTCAGTGGATCATCTGGCCAGCTGTGTTTGGGATAGCGAGCCCTTAGCTCACTGCGGACCTCGGGGTAAGCTGTTTTCCAAAAGCTTGCTAGATCAGCAGTGACTTGGACCGGTCGATAATTCGGGCCAAGCAGGTGCAAGGTTAAGGGGATTGAGTCGTTGAAAATTTTTGGATTTGTCGCCCAAGTAAAAACTTCTTGCAATCGAACTTCAATAAATGGCGGCTTCCCTTTTTCATAATGAATCGGAATCTGGCTGCCGCTTGGAACTAAAACCATATTTGGGAAATCAGAATTTAGTTTTCGCGCTAACTGGGGACCAAGTTCAAGCTCAAAAAAGTAAATGAGATCTTTTTCATAAATTGATTTTAACGAGTTTTCGCCATAGCAGGCTTGTTGCAGTGCAGAGCGTATTTGCTCATCGGTAAAGACCTCTTGTTTTATCGATTGGCAAAATAGTTGATAGCGATTCCACCATTTACAAAAATTCTGATTTCTAGTTAGAATTTCCGCAAATGAATCAAAACTCATGTTGGGCAGATGAGTTTGAGCTTCGGCCGCAGTTGCCGAACGAATACGGGCATCTTCTAGCGGCAGTCGGTCGAGGGCCCTAAATTCTTTAACAAAGAATTTTTCTTGCGACTTATCGAAATACACTTCAAAGCGAATTTGAATTTGTTTTAGAAATTCTCGCTCAATGGCCTCTTTGGTGATTTCCGTGGCAAGGGAAACCATGGACTCAGAGTCCTTGATTCCTTCTACTGGATCTATGGCAAGAAAAAATTCAGCGCCTCTGACGGTACTGGTTTTTGCTAAGGTGATGCCTCTGCCGTCACGCATAATCGCAAAGGGTTCCCCTTTTTTTCGGCGACGACAAATACGATCCGCAAAGGTTGCCGCAACCAAGTAGGAAATTTGTTTTTTATCGATAGGTGAAGGCTTACCTCTGGCAATTTGTGCAAGCTGCTCGCTAATGCGGTCGATGTTTTTCAACTTATTCGGGTCAGCACCTTGAGTTTGTTTTTTTTGACGCCAGTCCTGCAGAAATTCCCAGCGATAGGTTAAGTCGCAAGCCGTATGGCTATCGGTTTCGCTGTGTGTACCGCCTTTTGGCAAGGCATCACGCTCGAGCAAAAGAGAACACAAATCTGCACCCAATTGCTGTTGCCCAATTTTTTCCGCAAAAAGCATTAGTTTTGCCAATCGCGGTGGCAGCGGAAAGAGCAGACAATCACGGCCTAATTCGGTCAACCGGCTATTTAAATCCAGTGCCTGAAGGGTCTTCAGGTGATCTACCGCTCGTTGCAAGGCTTGCGCACTGGGCTTTTCAAACCAGGAAAAATTGGAAAAATCAGAAACTCCAAAAGACGCCAAAAACAGCAGAGTTTCACTGAGGTCGCTTCGTTGAATTTCGGGAGTATCAAAGGCGGGCATTGAAAGCTCGTCCATCTTGCTCCATAGGCGAAAGCATCGTCCGGGAAATTGTCTTGCCGACCGCCCCGCACGCTGGGTAGCTGCCGCCAAAGAAATTCTCTGCAGGCTTAAAAGTGGAAATCCAGTGCGCGGATGAATTGACATCACTCTTGCCAGTCCGGTGTCTATGACGGTGTCGACTCCGTCTAAAGTGACCGAGGATTCCGCAACATTTGTTGACAGTACTATGCGCGGACTTTGCTCCCGACGTAAAACGGCTTGCTGTTCATTCAATGGCAAGGACCCATGCAGGCGAAGCAATTGGATTTTTCTTTCCTTGCACCAGGGGTCAAGCTCATTAAAAACCCTTTGAATTTCACCGATTCCGGGAAGAAAGACCAAAATATCTTTCTCAGTTGTGGCCTGGACCTCACGAACTTTTTTAGTTACCCGTGAAATAAAAATGGGATTGGTCTGTAAAAGCTGTACTTCCTTAATACAGTTTAAAGTTAGGGGAAAACTCTTTCCAGGAACCGAAATGATGGGACAATCACCAAGAAACTTGGCTATTGGTTCTGCTTGTAAGGTGGCGCTCATCACCACGATCTTTAAGTCCGGCCGGGAAAGTTCTTGCAGCTCTTTTAACAGACCCAAAGCAAGGTCGCAGTAGATCGAGCGCTCGTGAAATTCATCCAGAACGACAATCCCGGTATCTGAAAGCTCAGGGTCGTTGATCAGCCGACGAAGTAAAAGAGCTTCTGTTAGAAAAATTAACGGCGTATTTGTCGAAAAACGCTTTTCAAAACGGACCTGGTAACCAACCTCCTGGGAAAGTTGCCAACCGCGCTCTTCGGCGATTCTTTGCGCAGCTGCAGCTGCAGCCATTCTTCGTGGCTCCAAAACAAGAACTTTTTTAGTGGTCAACTCCAGCAGCCGTGGTGGTAAGCGAGTTGTTTTTCCCGCCCCTGGTGCTGCCGAAAGAACTAGGTTGCGGGCTGACTTAAGCTGGCCAAGGATGTCATCGAGTTGTGAGTCGATTGGCAGCGAAATCATTTCGCATAAACCAGAATCATGAACTCGGCTTTTTTGGGAAGAACGACTTTGACGAGGTCTTTACCCAAGCCTTCCCAAACAACTTCGCCGGGTTGGGTAAAGTCAGTTCCCAATAAAATTTTTCGCTCAGGAAAATGTAAACTAATTTCTAACACCATTTTTTGTAGCCGATAGGGTGTGTCCATCAGGACAATGGCGCGGGGTTCTCGGCGAATTTCTAGCCAAGCTTTTTCTCTTGTTTCATTTTCTGCTGGCAAAAAGCCGCGAAAAATAAATTGATCAATGCGGCAGCTCGACAGCGACAGCAATAACATTAAGCTAGAGGCCCCCGGCAAGGATTGAATACGAATATTTTGCTTGCGGCAAAGGTTTACTAGGTCAGCACCAGGATCGCAAAAACCAGGTGTTCCGGCATCTGTAATCAGCGCTACTTCATTTTTCGCACAAAGCTGCACTAATTCCTGTAGGTCTTCCTTGCTTGAATGTTCATTAAGTTCAAAATACTGTTTGCCGGTCAGGCCTTGTTCGCGAAGTATTCGCGAGCCCTCTTTACGCTCTTCAAGAATGATGATCGGACATTGGGTCAGACATTCCAGACCCCGCAGTGTTAAATCCTTTGGGTCCCCTATTGGGACAGCTACTAAATAGAGAGCCATTCAATTTTCCTCGGATAAAAGATAGTGCATTATTTGCGGGATATCTTCGTGCGGTTCGGCTTTTCCAGAATGAGTCGATTTAAAAAATACAATTTCGATATGTTCTAAATGATCCTTCACTTTATTTACATTTAGCGGTTCATTTTCAAAAAACCAAATCTTAGAGTATTTTCCTAAAGGGATTGCCGCTAACCAATCTTTTTTGAATTCGGCATCGTCCATTCCCTTGAGTGGTTTTAAGATGAGCTCAGCCCGACCATCTATGATTGGGAAATCCCATTGTTTTAGGGATTCCAAAGAGCCCACGCCCATGCGTGCCACATCTCTTCCGGTCAAATAGGCGATGTCAGCGCCCAGCTTGTGCAGAGTCTGCACATATTCAACAGCCCCTTCGTAAGGAAGATCATATTTTAAATATCCGTTGCTAAAAAAACATTTTTCCCAATATTCGCGAATTGCGTGATGAAAATCAGGATGATGGTGATCCAAACCAGCCCGAACCAAAGCCTGTTTGATTCCCCAGTCCTGGCGAAGCATTCGAATATTCTTTAGGACTTCTATCGAATCTGGGAACATCTTTTGATGTTTGGGCTCGTTGGCAAAATCAAGTAGTATTTTTTCCAGCCTAGGACTGACATTAAAAAGAGTTGAATCTAAATCGAAAACCACCAGGCTTGGTTTATTCTGCGAGCCAACGTGCTCAATAATTTTTGCTAATAGATTGCTGGAATGCACAGGCGGCTCCTGCCGTGATTAGGCCAGTTTTCTACAAATAAGGCAATGGGAATACCTCAATCCTTAACCGGTGGGAAGTTTCGCGGTTCACTTCGTTGGCCGCGGGGCGGGCAT
>CALQIT020000032.1 GCA_943330705.2 Streptomyces griseus | reverse complement strand
TGTCGTCTCTCTTTTGGCTGAATCACCAATGCTATTATTTCACGCTCCACGAGCGCATCTTAGTGCTTGATTGCGCAAATGAAAACCAAGGCTTATTCAACTCATGCCTGTTTGTAAAATCTATGAATCTTTTTCCTGAGCTGTTTGCAATATAGGCATAATTTTGTCTATAGGACGAATGCAACAAGTAGATGCCTTTTATAAGTGACCTTCTATTTCTCGAAGAAATCACAGTAAAAGAAGTTACCAACTCTATGAAGCTGCAGTTATGCGATTACCCTTCCCTTTGCGATATTGTACTCGTTAAAAACTCGGTGGGCGGGTTCATAAGAGCATCCCACCAGTTTCGCAACCGCGTATGGAGTTTCAATGCCTTCTTCGATGGCCGTAATGATATCTGCCCTCCAAGATGGGCCGTAGAGCAAACGGTTCTGGAATTGTTTGTTCTGCCTTGAAAGCTCGCTGGGTGTTAAGGCATCCGCCGTGCGGACACGGATCGAACCTTCCGGAATCAAATAACCCTTTTCTTCGAAGTAAGGCACGGCACCCTTGAGTTGCAAAGCACTTTGACTCGTTTTCTCTGTGTAAAGGTATACAGGGCTTTCAGATTTCTCTACCCAGCGTTTCCATTTGTGAAAACCTCGATGGGTGGCATAAATTGCCAGCCCATTTATCCAAACTCTAGCCGGATCATTTGAATCAAGCTTCTGAACTTTCTTCATTAACTTTTCAACGATCACGTATCCAGCATGAACCTCAATCCACGACAGCAGCAGTGAAAATAGTTTTGATTGCTTTGGAATCTCCGCTGCGGCCTCAAGAAGCGTGTCCTCAATGTCAGCGTTAAAAGCCGAGGTTTTGCTCCTAGCTTTCGCTTCCGTGCGAAGACTGAGACGCAGCCCAATGTGCGCAAGTTTTTGATTAAGGCTTAAATTCATATCCTAATCCTTTTTTTGCCAGGTCCTTAAATGAAGTCAGTACGTGTTCTGGCCAAAGCGAGTTCTGATCTCGTTCCACGACCCATGGATAGCAAGTGCAAAGAGCTTGCTGCGCAAAAGATCAATTCTACCGAGTGTGCTTAGCGTGAGGGCCTTTCCTTTATAAATCGGATGGATTCTTGTAACCCAATCTTCGGGAAGATCGCGCTTCAGGGTTTGCGGACCGTTGTTAAGCCAATCCTCAATAAGTTTTAATTCGGGATGATCTTTCGCAAATTTCTGAGAAATTTGTTTAATGCGATCGTTAAGTACCGGATCGAGGCAATCGACGTCCTTCCTTTGGCGATCAACAACATCCATCACAATTAGAGCGGCACCACCGATAATCACGGCTTCAAAAGTTACGCCGTTTTTTGCTAGATATTTGTCGAATGCCGCTAGAACCGTTTTCATGTATTGTATTATACAATACTATCGGCGATGATGGCAATAGAGTTTAGCGGCTAGTTTGATGGCTGAGCCGTCCCATAATATCTTGATTTAATTATTAAATTTAACCAGCTGTACGCTGGCATTGTGCGGAGCGTTGACCTTAGGCCATCCGACCTGAACAAATTTTTCGAGACGAACCGGTGTTCGCCACACTACCCAATCTGCTTTATACGCATCTGAGACTCCAAAGATCTGAAATAGTTTGCACAAGTTGAAAGCCAAGCGGGGTAAATAGGAGGTTCAATTGGGTGGAGTCCTTGGGTTTTATACGGTGATATTACAATTAGCTTTGGTTCTGAGTGCTATGGGTGTGCTTAAAGAAGCCACCCTTGCAATGGCCGGCCGGGCCTTGCGAACCCAACAGGGTATTATTTCATAGCAGTCTAAACCATTGAAAATAAATGTTAAATTCTGACATCTTGACTTACATAAATATGTAAGTTATCTTTAACCACGAGGAGCTAGGATGAGTTGGAAAGTTGACTATGAATCTCAAGTAGCGACCGAGATCAAAAAGCAGCTCTCCGATGGCACCTTAACCAAGGATGATTTGCAGGCCCTGATGAAATGGGTTGATCAGATCGAATCCCATGGCCTTGATCGTGTGCAAACGAATTATTGGAACGACCATCCTCTTGAAGCCGAATGGACAGGGCTTCGCTCTGCAAGTTTTTCGCTCCGTGGCCGGGTCATTTATCGGATCGAAGATGAGCGTTTAATTGTCATGGTCGTTCGGGTTACAGCAACTCATAATTACCGAAAATGAGGAGGATTTGTGCCGTCATTTAAAAAATTACTTCAGGAGCTTGGCGCCAGCGAAGCCACTCCAAACGAGACTGTACGAACCTTTCGAAAAGGTTTAGGCATGACTTTAAAAGAAGTTGAAGAAGTGACCGGTATCCGAGAGTCTCACTTAAGCGCCATTGAAAATGGAAAAATTGAAATGACCCAGCATTATGCCGAAGTATTCGCGGTAACCTTCGCGCTTCACCCGACTGCCTTTTTATACCCAAATGGTGAATTTAAGAAATCCCGGGAACTTCAAGCGATCGAGAACAAGGCTAAAAAATATATCGTCCGCGCCAGGCCAGAGATGAAATCTAAAAAAAGACGGGCTGTTTAAATGGTCGGTCATTGGCCCTGAGCTTTTCGATCAAACCCCTGCTCGGATGACCAGGGGTTTAAAAATCAAACTAAACTTTCTTTACAAGCCGTCTTACAAGAGACTTATCTTTTAAAGAGATGCCAAATCCAAATTTTCTGTTATTTGTCAAAAACTCAACAGTACAGCTAACCTTATCATTCGAATCATCGGTTTCATCTGTAAAATAGATTTTTTCTATTTCCCGTAGATGAAAAGTTCTCATCATGAACTTTGTCTTCCAATTGATAAGACAAATTTTCTTATCCTTAATCTCAATAAATTCAAATCCAAAAAATACAATAATAAAAGAAAGAATTACCAATGTAACCAATTTACTATTGGCAAAAGGCTCTGGTGATAATGTCTTCATGGCTAAGAATAGTCCGAACGAAATCAGAAAGGGTTTAAAAAGACCACTATGCTTAACATATCTGTCTATTCGAGGATTTGCTGCCGCTTCATTTTCTTCGATCCTGAGATCATTGGTCCGTTTTTGTTCCAATATCTTCTTGTCGTGAGCATCCGTTGAAAAGCCCAAGATACCAGCCTCGTCATCAGCAAGAAAAAAACCAGCCTGCTCCATATCAACGATGAACTGATCTTCGGAGCCCATTGGCACTGTGCAGGTAACTTGTTTTCCATATCCCAAAAAGGATCCCTGGTACTTCTCTAAAATGGCTTTAACTTTCTGCAGCTGATGAGCAGTAAACTTTTTTGTCATGATCTAATTCTGACAGAAAAGACTAATAAGTTTAATAAGATTTTTCGTTTGTCCAAACCCAATGTCTTCCGAAGGGCACTTGGGCAGATCCATTGTGCTTTCCTGACCAAGGTCACCAGCCTTCAATAAAGTCCGCCGAAGGCCTACCCCGAGACCCAGCCGCACCAGCGGCGGCATCAAAGCCCGCGGAACGCCGGCGGAGCGGCGAAGCCGATCCGCTTTCGTAGGCCCATGAGGGCCCAGAAAAATAAATAGAAAATTTCCGCGCAAGAAGCCGCAAACCATCACCACCAGGGAAAAGAAAATAGATAATCGAAAATAGAGGATTTCCGCTGGCGCGGAAATTGGTAGGGGGCGAGGTTGTGCCCGCGCTAAAATGAGCCTGTGGCTCATTTTGGTGTGGAGCATGCGCGAGGCTCTCGCCGCGAAGGCGGCGAATGTCGAGCGCCTAGGAGGGAGGGGCTCGATGCCCCTCCCTCCGCGTCCCGGCAAGGCCAGTACTCCAGCAACAAAAGTCCCCAAGACCCGGGCAATAAGAAAGCAAAAAACGAAGGTCACCAATTTCCGCGCAAGAAGCCGCGAACCACCACCACCCGGAAAAAGAAAATAGATAATCGAAAATAGAGGATTTCCGCTAGCGCGGAAATTGGTAGGGGGCGAGGGACTCGAACCCCCGATCCGCCGGTTATGAGCCGGCTGCTTTAACCAACTAAGCTAGCCCCCCAAAGACTGAGAGAAAGTAACAAACTTTTTCAGGGTAAACAAATCAAAACAAAGAACAGTAGCACGACCATCGTAAATCTAGGCCCAAAAAACAGAGCCCAGATTTACATGAATTCCTTACTCTACAAAGGACTTTAACTTATTCGAACGTGAAGGGTGCCTTAGTTTTCTTAAGGCCTTTGCCTCAATCTGACGAATTCGCTCTCGAGTTACGTTAAAATCCTGTCCTACTTCTTCCAGCGTATGGTCGGACTCTTCGCCGATACCAAAACGCATGCGCAGGACCTTTTCTTCACGAGCAGTCAATGTCGACAGGACCCGGCGTGTCTGTTCAGCCAAGTTCAGGTTTACAATGGCCTCGGACGGATTGATAACTTTTTTGTCCTCAATAAAGTCGCCCAAATGCGAGTCTTCCTCTTCTCCCACTGGAGTCTCGAGGGAAATAGGCTCTTTCGCAATTTTTAAGACTTTTCGCACCTTATCGACTGGCATGTCCATTTTCTCAGCGATCTCCTCAGGTGTTGGCTCTCGGCCAAGTTCCTGAATCAAATAGCGCGATGTTCGCACCAACTTATTGATCGTTTCGATCATGTGCACGGGAATACGGATTGTCCGCGCCTGATCGGCAATGGCCCGAGTGATCGCCTGACGAATCCACCAAGTCGCGTAAGTCGAAAATTTATAACCCCTTCGGTATTCAAATTTATCAACAGCTTTCATCAAGCCGATGTTGCCCTCTTGAATTAAATCCAAAAATTGCAATCCGCGGTTGGTATATTTTTTTGCAATCGAAACCACCAAACGAAGGTTGGCTTCAACCAATTCAGATTTTGCGGCATCAGCTTCGCGCTCGCCTTTCCAAATTGCAGTGTAGGTTTCTTTGATCCAAGTAAAATTCATTTCGGTTTCGCTATAAAGGCGAGTCAATCGTGCATCTGCATCTTGTGCGGTAACAACGTAAGATCTAAACTTGCTATAAGTAAGACCCGTGTCTTTTGATGCTTTTGTCAGTTCCTTTTCGTTGGACTCGATCAACTTTAAACGCTCGACCATGGTGGGAACATCTTTTGAAAATGTTCTTTCCACGCCCTCGCGGATTCGCTTTCTCAGGGTTGTTGTGCGATTCACAAGATTTCTGAACTTGATCACAACCCGATTGATCGTCTTACGATTAAAATTAATACTTTCGAAGTTGGTCATCAGGTCTTCGTTGATAACCAAAAGACCTTTCATGATCACTTCTTTTTGTTGTGCCGAAGTGGACTCAATGCGCAGAACTCCGAAATCTTTAGCAACTGCTGTTTGGTATTCGGTAACTTTGCCAATCAGTTGATGGATTTTTTCAATATATTCTTTTTCGTCGTACTGAGTATCTTCGTCCTCAAGTCCGCGAAAGATAGATTTAATTTTAATTCGTCCTTCGTCCAAACGTCGTCCCAAATTAATAATCTCTACGGTGCCGATGGGTGACATCAAAATAGCGCGAACGATTTCACGCTCGCCTTTTTCAATACGTCGAGCAATCTCGACCTCGCCCTCTCGGGTTAGTAAAGAAACGGATCCCATTTTTCGCAGGTAAAGACGAACGGGGTCATTGCTTTTAACGTCTTCAACTTCTTTAACATCTTCGTCATCGGCTTCTTCATCCTCTTTGTCAGGATCGGCTAGAAAACCATCTTTTTCCTCGTCACCCTTATCTTTATCTGTCAGATCACTGATATTCACGCCATTCACTTCAAGGGCTTGCATGAAAGAATCTAAAACAGAGGGTGCCAGAATCTCTGGCGGTAGTAACTCGTTGATCTCTTCAATTAAGAGGGATCCTTTTTCTTTCGCAAGCTTAACAAATCGCTGGATTTCTTCTTTGATCAGAACATCTTGTTCAGCGACGCTTAGCTGTTTCGAAGGCTCTCTATCTGCTTTCATCTTATTTCCCTTTACAACACTTGCCTTTTTCAACCTGAAAACTGGCCTAGTTTTCATCTGATCAAGCAATTAATTTATAAATCTTAAAACTTTTTCTTTTTGCCCTTGGTTCTCTTTATTTTTAATATTTACCTTGGGCCTTCGGTAAACATTTCTTTTAATTTTCTGGAAGTTCATCCTCGACGACCGCCAAGACCGCTTTGATTTCCTGTCTAATCGAAAGCCTTTCCCGTTGCAGGGACATCAGTTGTTCAAGCTTTTCAGGCTCTGGGTTCGCTTTAATTTCTTGCGAAATTTTTTGTATCTGCAAGTGAATGAAGTTTTCACGAACACGCTTGAGACAGTCCTGTAAAAGCTTGGCCTCCTGTTCGCTCACACCATCCACAATGAATTCTTCATCGGCCATCATGGTTGGCACAAAGAGAATATCAGGCAGATCCACAAAGCTGGTGAGCAGACTGGCCAATTTATCAAACTTTTCAGGTGATTGTCTACAAACTCCTGCTGCCCTTTCCAGCACTTTTTTAACCCCCAAGTGAAGAATCTTTTCATGGGTGTCGCTCTTAAGAAATGCCAAAAAGTTGGCACGATTTTTTAATACAAGCGCCAGTAACAGGGATTCCGCCTTCGAAGCCCCCTTTAATATGATTTTTTCGGGCTCCTGTTCGGTTACAGACTCGACTTTATTGTCCAAACCAATCACTGGCATATTTCTTGATGTGTCTACCTGCGCCTTAAGAGGGGCTGCCATAGCCTTAGTTGGCCCGCTTATTGCCTGCATCAACCATCGGTCCTGAACCCCCATTTTAGCAGCGGCCTCAGTTACATATAACTGCTTCAGGCGCGAATCCTGAATGATGTTCAAAACAGGAGATAGCCGATCACAAAGCCGAACTTTTTCCGAGGCCTCACCACGGTAACCCACCATCCATTGCGACAGAATTAAGGGAAACAATTCTCCTGATTTCGCCAGCAAAGACTGCAGTTGCTCAACACCAAACTTCTTTACGTAGTCATCAGGATCGAGATTATCGGGTAAAGTTAAGCCACGGGGATAGAGCTCAGCCTGCAATAAAAGCGGAAGACTTCGTTCAGAAGCCTCTTGCCCAGCACTATCGCCATCAAAAAGTACAATCACGTTTTTGGTCAAACGCCGCAGTAGCTTGCCGTGATCCAAAGTCAAAGCGGTACCCATGGTCGCCACGACATTTCGGATGCCAGCCTGATAAAGGGAAACCAAGTCCATGTAACCCTCAACCACAACCACTGAGTCCTCAGAACGAATATATTTTGCTGTTTCAAAAAGCCCGTAAAGAACTCGACCTTTATGAAAAATCAAGGTCTCTGGTGAGTTCAAATATTTGGGCTCGCCCTGTAGAATTATCCGGCCACCAAATGCTACAACATCACCCAAGCTCGAGCGAATCGGAAACATCAACCGGTCACGAAATAAATCAAAATGACCGGTTTTCCCGCCAGCCCTGGATTTTATCAATCGAGCCTCTTCTGCAAGAGCCGGCGGAATTAATTTGCTTTGCAGGTTTTGCAATAACCCATCCCACTCTTCGCCGGCATAACCGATTGCAAAGGTGTCGATCATTTCTTGCGTCAATCCACGCTTGTCAAGATACTGCCAAACGGCGTGTGACTTTGGCAGTCGCATTAGGTTTTCTTGAAAAAACTGGCAAGCGTGCTTGTTCACTTTTGCCATTTGTCGTTTTTTTTCGGCGTAATTGGCCTCGGTGCGCGCGGCCTCAGTGGTCGCCACTGGAATTTGTAAATGCGCACGCCCCGCTAGAAATTCAATGGCCTCGGGAAAAGACATTCCATTGTACTGTTGTAAAAAAGTGAAAATGTTCCCTTTTTTATGACAACCAAAGCAGTGATAAACCTGTTTGCTTTCAGAAACAGAAAAGCTAGGTGTCTTTTCTGGATGATCAGGAAAAGGACAGCGGCCCATATGACCACTGCCACTGGCTTTCAAAGTTGTATACTGAGAGATAATATCAACGATGTTGTTTGCTTCTGCAACTCTCTCTACAAAATCAGGAGAAAACCGCATTCAGTCCTTTTTTAGCTTAGCTTGGATCTGATAATTTCACTGACCATTTTATTATCGGCAGAACCGGCTGTCTTAGCCATCACGGCCTTCATAACTGTGCCCATATCTTTTACGGATGTGGCTTTCACTTCACCCATGACGTCGGAGATAATTTTTTCCAATTGCTCGCGGGACATTTGAGCGGGTAAATAAAGCTCTAGAATTTTGAGTTCAGCGGTTTCCTTGTCAACTAGGTCTTGGCGACCACCAGCTTGATATTGCTCAATCGATTCTTTTCTTTGTTTCGCTAGTTTTTTTAAAACTGAAATGACTTCGTCTTCTGTGATCGCTTCGGGACGCAGTTCAATTTCACGATATTTAATTGCCGCCATTACAAAACGAATCGTATCCAATTTTACTTGATCTTTTTCCCGCATCGCAGACTTCATGTCAGAGGTTAATCGTATTTGAATTTGCATCGGACCTCCTGCTTTTGAATCATTTGAATCATTTGAATCAATGGAAAAGAGGGAAATCCAAATGAATTTCCCTCTTTGAATTTTTATTCTGGTTAAACTAGAAATAAAATCTAGTCATCGCCTAGTATTCAGCAGGGCCACGGCGCGATTTTTTTGTCGCGCGTTTTCTTGCAGACATCGATTTCTTTTTTGCAGCAACACTTGGTTTTTCGAAGTGTTCGCGTTTCTTTACTTCGGAAAGGATTCCGGCCTTTTCGCAAGATTTTTTGAATCGACGAAAAGCAGACTCAAAGCTTTCGCCTTCTCTGATTCTAACGAGTGCCATAGATAATCACCTTCCTTCCACTATGAATTTCAAAATAGACTAGTGGGTTCGTATAGCCTAAACTCACAATTACTGTGAACTTAAAATCAAATAACACAACAGGTCAATTTACTTTAAGCGACATCCAATGGATGCAAAAAGCCCTCGAATTAGCAGCCAAAGCAGCGCTTAAGGACGAAGTCCCCGTTGGCGCAATTTTAGTCCAAAATGATCAAATCATCGCCCAGGGCTACAATCATCGTGAATCCTGGAACAGCGTTTTGGCACATGCCGAGCTGATTGCAATTCAACGGGCCTCAAATCAGCTTCAAGCATGGCGGCTGCTAAATATGACGCTTTATGTGACTCTTGAGCCCTGTCTAATGTGCTCGGGGGCCATTCAGCAGGCACGAATTCCCAGGGTCGTATTTGGCGCCCATGATGCCAAAGGCGGGGCCCTGGTTAGCCTTTATCAGGTGGGTAGTGATTCGCGACTGAATCATCGTTTTGCGGTCACCGGCGGTGTTCTTGAGGATGAGTGCCGGCAAATTCTTAAAGTCTTTTTTAAAGGGAAGCGTTTACAGAAATAGATTCTGTAGCTTAAAGTTCACGCAAACAAGCAAACATCAACCAACAGTATCAATAACCTAGGAGAAAAAATGAAATTAGCCCTACTCGCAATAGCTGCTACTTTGGCCTTCCAAATATCTTATGCGGCACCAAAATGCACCACCGAAGCAAAGGATAAATGGCTTTCTGAAATTGATATGAAGAAAAAAGTCGAAGAAATGGGATTCAAAATCAAAACCTTTAAGGTCGCAGGCGACTGCTACGAAATCTATGGCACAAATAAGGACGGGAAAAAAGCTGAGGTCTATTTCAATCCTGTCGATGGCAGCATCGTTAAATCCTATATCAAGTAGTTCAATGATTAAGGTTTGGGATCCTTTCATTCGTGGCTACCATTGGACACTTGTGGCAATTGTGGTCTCAAACCAATTTGTAAACAACCCGTCAGAAAACTGGCATGGCAGACTTGGATATTTGGCCGTCGGCTTGCTAGGGATTCGATTTTTTTGGGGATTTTTTTCTAATTTTTATTCTCGGTGGAGCTCCTTCTTCCCCACGATGACCCGCATCAAGGCCTACTATAAATTATTTCGCCAAAATCAGGCCCCCCGAATGCTAACCCACAACCCTTTTGCAGCGCTGGCAATGATTGCCATGCTAGGTCTTATCTGTCTTCTTGGCTTGTCGGGATGGATGATGACTCTGGATTCCTACTTTGGCGAATTGTGGCTACAGGAAATACACAGCTGGCTAGCAACAGGTCTTCTTAGTGTTATTGGTCTTCATCTTTTTGGAGTTATTCACGAGTCCTATCAGAAAAAAGAAAATCTGATTGGTTCAATGTTTCACGGGAATAAAAAGCTGGCGCCCTGCAAAGATAAAATCGAGCAGTCGTAAGCTCAGCGCTAGACGCAATCTTAACCTTTAGGAAAAATATTCTATTTATTTGCCATTGCTCATTTTACCTTTAGGGATTTATATTGGCTGCTACTACCCGGGAGTTGGTTTTGCCGTTCCTTCTTTCAACTGTGTTAGAATCGGTCGCAGATGAAGATTATCCGCCCTTCAGTTTACCCAGTTCGATAGCTGCCAATCGAAAATTTTTCCATAATCTACTTTTTATTGTTTGGGCCTATAACATTTGCTACGCGACGATCCTTTTTCTGCTGGAGGCCCGTTTTTCGGCCCTTTGTATTGGCGTTGGAGTTGTTTTTATTAACCCCGCCATCTACCTTTTAAGTCGAAAAGGTTTTGAGGTTTTATCCCGATACCTATTCATCTGCGCCTGTCTTTTTTATACCTGCTCACTTGGGCTTAATGTAGGTTTAGAAATCCATATCGACTATTATTTCATTCCTATTCTAGTAATTCCCTTGCTACTTTTCGACAGCGATCAAAAGACAAAAATATACTTTGGCATGTTCTTGCCGCTGTTCGCATGGATGCTGCTTCAGTACAGTCCCGCTTTAGAACTTGGTCCCTATTGGCGACCCGATCACTTTCCAATTGAATTTTTTAAAACGATTAATTTTGTCGGTGCATTTGCGATTACCGGTATTTTTTTAAATATTTTTATCCGCCATTTTATTCGTGAAAGAAACTTTGCGGTAGCTAAATTGAATAGCCAAAGCAAAGTGATAAAAGACACACTTGCTTGGCAGCATGCTGTGCTTGATGGTGCACAGTATTCAATTGTTTCTTGTCGACCCGATGGACTGATAACAACTTTCAATCGCAAAGCTCAAGAGATGCTTGGGTTCAATTTAACCGAGGTTATCGGTAAATTGGACCCGAGTTATTTTCATAAAAAAAGCGAACTTAAACTTTTGGCAAAATCCTTGTCTGATGAATTGGGAAAGAAAATTGAACCCGATTTCGATACACTTAAACTGCTTACTGAAAATTCCAATTACGGAAGCGCTGAGTGGACCTATGTTGACAAAAAGCAAACTGAAATTCCAATTCGCCTCATTGTCAGCGCTATCAAGAATGAATCAGAAAAACTCATTGGTTACCTATACATTGCTGAGGATCTTACTGAACAGCGGAAACTTGTTAAAATTATCGATACCCAAAAAGCGCAAATGATCACGACCAGCAAGCTTTCCGCTCTTGGCGAAATGGCAGCAGGTATTGCCCATGAAATTAACAACCCCCTGACAATTATTAATAATCGAGTCAGTCAAATGCGGTCTCGTTTAACGTCACAAATTATTGAAAAAGATCAACTTCTGGCTGACCTCGGTAAGGTGGAACAAACGATTGATCGAATCGCTAAAATCGTTAGAGGGCTGAGTATTTTTTCGCGCAATTCCGAAAAGGATCCGATGCGCCCTGGTTTGGCAAAGCAAATTATTGAAGAGACTCTTGAACTTTGTCGCGAGCGCATTCTTAAAGCGGGCATTGCCCTAACCGTTGAATCAGATCCGTTGATTACTATTGAATGCCGAGGCAACCAGATTTCGCAGGTCGTGATGAATTTGATTAATAACGCAATTGACGCAATGGAAGACCAGCAAAATAAGTGGATTCGAATAACCTGTCTTAAGGAAGATGACCAGGCTGTTCTAAAAATTACCGATAGCGGCTTGGGGATTCCAGAATACGTGGCAAACAAAGTTATGCAGCCTTTTTTTACCACCAAAGAGGTTGGAAAAGGCACTGGGCTTGGCCTAAGTATTTCAAAAGGCATTGTCGAGGACCACAGAGGAAAATTGTATTATAATAGCGCCTGCGAAAATACCCAATTTGTTGTCGAAATTCCATTCGTAAGATCGCTAAATAGCGAAGTTGTTTCAAAATAATGGGTTCTTACATACCTTTATATTTAAACTTCTTCTTATCAAAAATTTCTTTAATTTGAATTCGCTTATCGCCCTGAATTTCGATCAAGCCCTCTTTGCCAGCGGTCGAGTAGGTGCCACCAGTTCCACATTTTTTTTTGAGTTCTGAACAGAGGTCTCTTAAAAAGATTTCGTTTTTTGGAAGGTTATCGACAACTGTCACTGTTTTGCCGCCGCGGCTGTTTTTTTCTAAACGAAAAATGGCGACAAATTTGGAATCTTTAATTTCAACTTCAGGCTTGCACTGACAATGAGCCAGAAATTCTTTACACTTGCTGCATTTTTTGTCGTTTGGATCATCGGACCAAACCAACTTCGTGTTGTTGCTCATCGTATTTATTCCCGCAACCCTGGGCAAGCAAATCGGTCTTTCGCTAGTGCTCCAGTTTTTCTTTCAATGGCAAAAAGTAGGGAGTGGCCCCAGGGTTTTTTTGCGGATTTTACCAAAACAGCAGCTTCAAGGCTGCAAAATCGATAGTCCCCATTGTCCGATCTTTCTGGCAACGGGCGATGAATCTCTTGATTGTAATCGGCGCATTTTAGGGACATCTTTCGCTGACTTTCCGTATCAGAAAATCCGCCATTTGCGAACAAAACCGCTAAATAGTCCCCCAGTGTTGGGTCTTGGCAGCCGACAAATGACGTTCCGTCGGCTTTTACCAGAGAAAGATTAGTGTTTGCGAAAAGAATTCCTACTATTTTCTGGCGATGGACTGAGTTTTCTTCGGCATACATTTTTTTCGCTTTGCCCTTTGCCAAAGACCCAGCTGACCAAAGTATTGCGGACGTTAAAAATAGAACTATGGCTAACAGGGAACTTTTCATGCCATCATACTATGGCCGACCGGAACCTGAAGGCAAGGTATCCGCACTTGGCTGCACACCTTGTGCCTTGACCACTGTTAACTCTTTGCCATCATAACGATACAATTGACCTTCGCCGTCCATCACGGTTGCCAAGTTCACTGGCCGCGTCCACATAATAAATACGTTCTTAAGCGTGTGTTGCAAGTAATCG
The DNA here is from genome assembly GCA_943330705.2 of Streptomyces griseus. GTDB lineage: Bacteria > Bdellovibrionota > Bdellovibrionia > Bdellovibrionales > Bdellovibrionaceae > CALQIT02. The sequence goes on along the minus strand of CALQIT020000032.1, from coordinate 15,929 downwards.
GGCTGCATGTCGATGCCCTCCCATAGATGCCCAAGCAAAAGTTCTCCGCGATTTTCAAAGTTGCCATCAAGCACTTTAATGATCGGCTGACCAAAGTTGGTCATATGAAACAGTAGCTTTGCTTTAATCCCCTTAAAGTCTCTGGTATCAACTTCGAATTGCTGGGTTCGTTTGTTGAATTTATAAACAAACATTTTATTGCGAATACAAAATTCTTCAGTCAAAAACTCATCGATAAAAGTTACATCGTTGTATATTTTTCGAACTTCAAAAATTTTTTCATGCCCAATATTTGTCTTACGGTCCCAGTTTTTTCTTTCGTTTACATCATCACACTCTTCCCACTCGCGACCAAAACGGCCTTTATTCCAGCGGTCTTCAATATCACGAAAAAGTTCGATTCCTACCTTGTAAGGATTGTAGCTCTGTGGCGACATCGCAACTGTTCCGCTATGATGGTCAGCATAATCAATAACTTCGCTATCATTTAATATTTTTGTCGTCATCAGTGTCGTATGCCAATACGAGGCCCAACCCTCGTTCATTGTCTTGGTCATTCCTTGCGGAGAAAAGTAGTAGGCCTCGTCACGAATGATCGATAAAATATCCTGCTGCCATTCGGTCAAAGGTGCATAATTCAATAGAAACTTCAGAATATCCCGCTCAGGTGATGGAGGAAACTGCTGTTGCTTCTGAGTGGCTTCCGCCATCCTTCTTTTTTGATCTGCCACAAATTCTGGCGGGTTGATATAGTCCCGCATGTATTCTTTGTCGTACTTTAGTAAAAGACCATTACCATCTTTTACTGCAGGGGCATCCTCCCGGCGCTTTCCCGTCTCGACATAAGGGGCGTGACGATCAATAAGATTTTCCAAACTTAAGCACTTATCAACAAAGTCTTCCACAAGATCAACACCGTAGCGGTCCATATAACGACGAATGCGCACGGCATGATTTGCCATCTGATCCATCATTTTCCGATTGGTTTTACCGAACCAGACATTGTTTTTAAAGAAATCACAATGCCCATAAACATGGGCCATTACTAATTTTTGATCCATGTGACTGTTGCCTTCCATGAGGTAGGCGTAACAAGGATCCGTATTTATAACCATTTCATAAATTTTCGAAAGGCCGTACTCGTAGGATTTAGCAAGGTGCTCGTACTCCATACCAAAGCGCCAATGTGGATATCTTACGGGAAAACCACCATAGGCTGCGAATTGACAAATCTGATCATAATTGATCATTTCGAATACGGTTTCAAAGCAATCCAAGCCGGCGTCTTTGGCGTATTGGTTGATTTTTTTCCGTTCAATTTCAAGTTCTGGGGTCAGATTCGCCATGGCTATTTCCCTTTTCCGAGAAAGTCCTTAATTGAATCAAGAATTTTATCGCGTCCTTCAATTTGACTGGTGATGACTCGGTCATCGTTTGGAAACTCTTTTTGCAGGTCCTTCAGAAACTGACCGCTGCCATACTTGCTTTCGACTTGCCCGTAAAAAAAGGCATTGCAATTTGGAAGAAAGAAATCAGTCAACAGCTTCACGCACAAACGAGTGTCTTCGCCACTCCAATTATCACCATCAGAAAAGTGAAATGGATAGATATTCCATTGGCTCGGCGGGTAATCAGTTTCAATTATATTCTGGCATAGTTTATAAGCAGAGCTAATCAAGGTCCCACCAGACTCGGAGGTCTTGAAGAAGGTTTGTTCGTCGACCTCCTTTGCGGCCGCGTCGTGAATGATAAACCGGGTCTCAAGACCCTTGTAATGTTTTTTTAGCCAGGCATTGATCCAAAAGCTTTCCAAACGAACAATTTCTTTTTGTTCGTCGCCCATAGATCCGGATACGTCCATCATATAGATAACTACGGCTTTAGCCTGCGGCTTAAGAATTGTTTTAAAAGTCCGGAAGCGAAGATCCTTTCGAATCGGAATAATAACTGGATCTTTGGCGTCATATATTCCCGAAGCGATATACCTTTTCAGTGCTTTTTTATAAGAAGAACGAAAGTGGCGCAGTCCTTCGGGACCAATGTTGGAAAGACCCGAATACTTGGTCTTACTTGTTTCGACACTTTTGTTACCTTTTGGTTTTATATTCGGTAGTTCAAGTGTTTCACCAAGGATATCTGCAAGCTCTTCAATAGTGAATTCGGCTTCCATCATATGTTCGCCAGGATTATTGCCGGCCTGACCTTTGCCGTCGCCGGGCTCGCCAATTGCTTCGCCGGGCTTTCCTTCACCCTGGCCCACTCCACCTTGCTGTTTCGGTCCATAGCGAAAGGTTGGGATTTCAATGTGCGGCAATGGAATTTTTACGAAGTCCTTTTCCCGCTTTCCGATCATCTCGCCCTGACTTACAAACCGCTTGAAGTCTTGCTTTATCTTTCCTCGAATGATGTCGCGAAAGCGATTGTGGTCTTCTTTTATAGACATAGTTATTTGTTTTTAACATCACCTCTGGCAAAGATGCTGGCCACATAGTGAAGAACATCTGTCGCAGAGATTTCATCGTAGCCGAAGTCCTTAATTAGACGGGTTTTCACAATATCGATCTTTTCCTGAGTATCTTTGTCCGTCACAGAAGAAACCAACGAAGTCAGCTTGATACTGTCTTTTTGATCCTCGAATAGCTTTAGTTCTAAGGCTTTGTGCAATCGTTCATTCATCTTATAGTTGAACTTTTTATCGTCCAAAGAAAGCGCTCCGATATAGTTCATAATCTCGCGGCGGAAATCTTCTTTTCTAGATTCTGGAATTTCAATTTTTTCTTCTATTGAACGCATCAGACGCTCATCTGGCTCGTCATCATTTCCGGTATAGGAATTTCTGACTTTTTCTTTTTGTGTGAAGGCTTTCACGTTATCAATGTAGTTGGCGCACAGTCTTTGCAGCATACTTTCGTCAGCTGAGATAGCCCTTTGCACTTCGGCTTTGATGATCTCTTCGTACTCTTGACGAACAACACCGATCAATTCTCGGTAATCCGCCTTCAGGTCCTCGTTGGACAACAAGGAGTGATGTTTCAGTCCAGAGTCCAACTCATTTAAAACCATGAATGGATTTACTGAACCGCGATTGGATTGCTGAGCTGCGACCATCGAGTTTGAAAGCTTATCCTGAATGTAGCGGGGTGAAATTCCCTCAAGGCCTTCGCGGATTGTTTCTTTGCGCAGTTCGCGAACATTGTCCTCGGTATAATTTGGCAACGTTTTCCCATTGTACAATTTCAATTTTTGCAGGCGTGTGAGGTTCGCTTTTTTTGGTTTTTCTAAGCGGGTCAACAGAGCCCACATTGCCGCCATTTCAATGGTGTGGGGTGCGATCGAAATACCCCTTAGTTTTTGCGAATTAAAGTCCTTTTTATAGATATTAATTTCGTCTTTCCACTTCGTAATGTACGGAATATCAATTTTTACAGTCCGATCACGAAGCGCTTCCATAAATTCGTTGTCTTGAAGACGACGATACTCAGGCTCGTTGGTGTGACCGATAATCACTTCATCGATATGTGTTTGCGCAAATTTTTTCGGTTTTACACGGTGCTCTTGCGAAGCCCCTAAAAGGTCATACAAAAATGCCACGTCAAGCTTCAGGACCTCGACGAACTCAATCATTCCGCGATTGGCAACATTGAATTCCCCATCAAAATTAAAAGCACGGGGATCGGAATCCGATCCGTACTCGGCAATTTTACGATAGTTGATATCACCAGTAAGCTCTGTAGAGTCTTGATTTTTTTCGTCTTTAGGTTGAAAAGTACCGATGCCAACCCGATCAGCCTCTGAAAGCACCAAGCGCTTCACTCGGACGTGGGACATGACTTTCAAGAAGTCACCGTTGTATTTTTCCATCAAGGCTTTAAAAATATAGCGGCTTGGTGGACTCAATTCGCCAACGATATTTATGCGAAAAGAACCTTCTTGACCACGATTTAGCTCGTCGACAATTCGCGGTCGCATTTCATCGGGAAATAGAAGCAAAGGCTCTTCATTCATCGGTGACGGAAATGATTTTGCATCTTTGCCGAACAAGCCACCCAAGTCCCCGGTGGTATCCACCCACTCAAAGGTATACATTGCTCCGGATTCAGATTTTGAATAGGACTCAACGCCTTTTTTCAACATGCGACAAATGGTAGATTTTGCGCTGCCCACAGGCCCATGCAACAAAATGACTCGCTTTTCAGTTCCGTAGCCTAGGGCTGCGGCCTTTAGGACATTGACCAATTTCATTAACGGAACATCAAGGCCAAAGACAGCGTCCTTGCCATTGTTTTTTGCATCATCAAAAAACTTGTAGCGGATGACTGGCTTTTTAAAATCAATGTAGTCCTCTGTGCCAGCTTCGATGACCATGTCATACATCCGCTGAAAGGCGTTGCGACTGATTTTTGGATTGGCTTTGACAAGATCAAGGTATTCTTGAAATGTCCCCGACCAAACGGCGTGATGAATGCCATGATTGGTTTGCCAGTTTTTAACTAAAGACGACAGATCGATTTTGTTGGCCATAAATCTCTCCTTGATGCATGACCCATTGGGCTACGGCTCAAACTTATTATACCCTTAAAACTCTATAAGAAGTTAAATCAAAGTTTTGCTTTTTTTTAATTTTGACACAGGTCCATCGTTCAAGATTTCGGCATTAAATAGCCTGATCTGAGTCCCGGACGCTGTAAAATGGACCTGGCACTCTAGTTCAACTTAAAGGAGCTATAAGTACTTGGCGGATCTAGCACAAAAGCTCTTTCTCTGTTCTGGACCTTTGTCTGATAATCTTTTATGAGAACCTGAATGTCGAAGTCTTTTGCCTTCACAACAATTCTTTTATTCTCGCCATTTCGCTCTAGCCATTGAACAAATAGTTTGTCGGGCTCTCTGACGCAGCTTTCAACCACTCGATCTGGAGTTACTGAACAACTCCAATTCGCATCATGAATCGGTTCATCAAAAAATAGATTAAATAAAAAGGCAGGATCAAAACTGACTTGCAGAACTGGCTCCAAAGCCCGATCACTAGAAAGGCCCGAGTAAAATCGTTTCGAACGATGAACGGCATAGGAAATTTGTTTTCCCTTTAGTAAAACACTGGCTACGGCAATGCCTAGGGTCGCCGAAACTTCGGCCCGTAACAAGTCGGGTCTTTCGGCGACAACATCCAAACCTAAATTATAGGTCTTATTTAACTTTCGATCAGTAATCTGAAGCTTGGCTTCCCATTGACCTGCCATTTTTTCATTGGAAAATTTCTGCGGTGCTGTCGCACAGCCGGACATCAGAAATAAAGCAATTGGAAGTATTCTACGCATAATCTAAGTCTTGCAAAGCAGGACTATTGATTCAAGGTATATTCTTAATTGAATAGGGTACTAATTTTGCGGGCTGGGTTCCGAAACAGAGTCCGATACAGAGGCGGGCTGGCGCTCGGCCCTTTTCATTTCTTGACCTTGAAGTGCCGCAATTTTTGCGCGAATATTTTTTGCTTTTTCAAGATCACTTTCATTTTCAACGGCTTTCTCATACATCACTTTTGCTTTTTCAACCAACTGCTGCTTGAAATAGGCGTCACCAAGATGCTCGGCAATGACGGCCTCAGTGGAGTTTCGCTGATAGGCAAGCTCTAGAACTTTGATCGATTCACGAATATCGCCCTTTTTGTAAAGGACCCAACCTAAGGTATCTAGAATAAAGCCATCATTTGGTTCGAACTCGAGGGCCCGGCGAACCAATTTCTCAGCTTCATCTAGATTTGTGTTCATTTCTGAGTAGGTAAAGGCCAAGTAGTTTAACCCCTGTATATGGTTGGGATCCATTTTCAATACGAGTTTCATGTTTTCGACAGTTTTCTCTTTATCCCCAAGACGATCAAACACAGTGCCCAAGAAAAAACGAATTTGTACATGCTCTGGAAACTTCTTTACCCCTTTTTCCAGAACCGCCTGCGCCTTTTTTATATCGCCCTTTTCGTCAAGTAAAGAAGCATACAAAGCATAAAGCTGTGGAATGTCTTCTCGACTTTGCATCCCTTTTTCAACAAGGTCGATGGCTGGACCAACTTGCTTCTGTTGCTTCATCAGGTAGGCAGCATGTAAAATGGCCTCGCCATAAAATTGGCTTCCAGAAGGGATTTGCGAAAAGTGTTTAATCGCTTCATCGGACTTATTTAGCTCTTCGTAGACAGCCGCAAGATAGAATCGAATTTTATCACTATCAGGGACATGCCGTAAAATATCATGTAGGCGCAGAATCGCTTGGTCGTATTTCTTTTGTTCAATAAGCACCAAAGCCATTTTTACTTTAACATTCAATGAGTCTTCGGTGTTAGCCTCTAGAATTTCTAATTGCTCGAAGGCCAACTCATATTTCTCAGACTCAAGATATTTTTGCACCAATGCTTCAGCAACCTTAAGGCTTGGTCCAAAATCCCGTTGAAAGTCCTTTAAAGTCTTTAAGACTTTTTCTTCATTTCCAGTTTTTTCATAAACACCAGCCAAGGCCATAATAGACTCAACGTGGTCGTGTTTGATTTCCAAGGCCTTTTTAAATGAAGCTTCCGCTGCCTTTTGGTATTGAGCGCCAACCTGTTCGGTGCGAATTCTGCCAATGTAGTAGTGGGCCAGGTGCGGGGTCGTATAGTCTTCGTTTTTACTAAGGGCCTCGAAGTACTTTATTGCCTTGTCGAATTGCTTTTGTTCTGCATAGACGGCACCAATATACATTGGGGCTTCTGTGTTTTTAGGACTAATTTTTAAAACTTCGTCGTATTGACTAAGCGCTTTTGCATAGGACTTCAGCGTCGAATAAAGACCCCCTAGCAAAAGATGGGCATCGGCAGATTTAGGGTTCCTTTCAACGGCATTTTCGGCAAACTGGATGGCTTCGTTAAGCATGCCCATTTTGACATATTCTGCGGCAAGCCTCATCGGAACGATGGAGGACTCTTGGTCGTAAATCAGAACTGTCTTGAAGGCTTCGATCGCCTTCAAGTGATTGCCTTCGAAGCTGTAGGCCTCACCAAGTGCGAATTGGTAGTCGCCCTGTGTTCGCATGTAGACAGGATCCATTGGATGCTTCGGCGATCCGGCACCTGCTGGTGGGTTCATCGAGGCGGGTGCTCTGTTCAGATCATTGAATGCTGAATCATGGTATCTAGCAGAGTCATTATTTTCACTGTTGTCGCGGCGGCCGCTATTATTGGAAAAAGAAACACAGGCCGCCATCGCAAAGGGCGCTGCCAATATCAAAATTATTTTGAGTTTACCGGCAAGCATTGAGCCCCCTCATGTTTACCTTGTCGGCGAATCAAGGAGGACCCTTGAACACTTCTTGTGCACAATTTAAAATCCGGACTTTGGCTCTAAACACCAGCCCATTTGGACCCCTATTAGCGGTTGCCTAAAACGCTTTTAGATGGAAAATTTTTCAATATTTACAAATAGTTATGACAAATATAGGAAATGGTTTTTCGTAAGTGTGCGGAACTAACCGGAAAAGCAGATTACAGGGTCCAATCCGTAGAAATGATGCATAGCATATCATTTTCTGTGGAGGTGACCACTTGACAAGATGTGGCGGTAAGACTAATTTCCCGGCCATTGAAAACCCAAGAGTTTTAATAACATGGGGAGGGATATTTGATTAACCAAGTGGATTCTATGACAGGTGTGAAAACGTCCAGTTCCGGCAAAGTCAAAATTATCAAGCGGTACCAAAACCGTAAGCTCTACGATACCCAGCAGAGCTGTTACGTAACGCTAGACGATATTGCTAAAATGATCCGCATTAATGAAGAAGTGATGGTCATCGACAATAAGTCTAAGAATGACATCACCGCTGCAACTTTGACTCAAATTATTTTTGAGGCAGAGAAAAAGGCATCGCAGTATGCTCCTTTGTTCACGCTTCGCGAAATCATTCAAAATGCAAACGGTAGCATTTCCAGCTACCTCGCAAAATTGGGTGCTTTTCCACAAGATTACATGACAAAACAAGCAGCTGCTCAAGCGGCGCAACTTGAAAAAGCTTCTAACGAAGACCTCAAGCACAATCTTGAGCAACGTGTGGCTTCGGCTGCAGCAAGAGTCGCTGACTCAACGGCAAAAGTAGCTGCTGAAAAAGCAACTATTCTTCCAGGAATGAGTGACGACGATACTCCAAATCTGCCAAATCCTAACAACAATAACTTCGGTGCATCAACAACTGGAACTAACTAGTAGTTGCTGATCTTCACTAGATATAAAAAAACCCAGGTTCATCACCTGGGTTTTTTTTTGCCAGCAAGACTGAATTGGCAAGCTTTCCAAATAAGGCTGAATTCGCGAGCTTCCCAATCTAGGCCGCTAGCGAACGGATCGCCAATTTACGAAGGTCTTTTTACCCGCTGATATTTTAATTGTTTGCTCAGACAGAATATCCGCAGTGGGCGTACCATATGAATCGATTCCTTGAATTCGCAATCGATAGGTTCCAGCTGGCAACAAAGTGCGACTGAGCTGAAAAGTCTGAGGCAAGGTTGACCACTGGCGAAGATCGGCTCGATCTGCAATATTCATCGCAATCCATGCCAACTCCCCCAGCAATTGATTCTTTTGACGAATCTGATCGGCAGCCACAGCTTTGGCTACGACTCCACCAATCCGGCGGGCCACCAGAGCCCCGTAATCGGCCTCAAGTGTTCGCATTGCCATTGACTCAACATTGTAGACCAAAGACGTTTGCGCTTTTTCCTCGTCGTTGATAAATACTTTGCCCGACTGAGTTCGTGAAAACTGGGGCCTCAACATTGGAAATCGATGGGTTTCAGGTCGAGTTCGCTTTTCCGGTCCCCAACCTTGCTGCGCAATCACCACTAACTCACCACTGTTGCGATCATACCACTTTGGATCTTCGCTGACTGATGAAAATTCTTTTTTCCACTTCTCATAGACTTCTTGGCGTTTGGCTTTTCTTGCCGAGCGAATCAGATCTTTTTCGATGAAAGGATTTCCCGGATCCAGTTTATAGGCCTGTTCATAATCAATGTAGGCGTCATCCCACTTTTGATCAGCCTCCCAGAGCATCGCTGAAAGATAATTGGCAAAAGGGCTTAATTCATAGGGGGCACGTCCATCTAATTTCATTTTAAGAATTTTTTCGTTGATTCTTCGAGCCTCAACAATGGCTTCATCTTGCTGACCGAGCATTAGATAGTTTACCGCTAGCATCGTATTAATCAGAAATTTTTCGTAGGACTCGCCTTTGTATTGAATCTGATCTTCACTTCCAAGGGTTGCACTTACGATATTAGAAACCGAGTGGTAATCGTTGATATCAACTAACTTATCCGCCTTAAGAAGAATTTGATTGCTTTCACTGAATTGCCCGTTCATCTGCAATGCAGTTCCGTAATCTAAAAGATAGACTAGCTGATCATTGCCGGGACTTTCTGCCAAAATTTTCAATTTTTCGAGAGCTTCTGAGAACATACCATTGCGAAGAAGATTTCGCGATTCCCCAATTTTACTTTGATAAGTTGCACAACCGCTTAGTGAGAAAAAACTAAATCCACAGACAGCAAAAATGAACCAGCTGCAATATTTAGTTTTTAAGAAATAGAAAATCGAAAAGAGGAAAAAACTATTTTCCTCTTTCTGTCGAATTGATTTTTTTCCCAATTAAAGCCCAATACTTTTTTTCTTGAAATATTTTCTTATTTGCTTTTGATCAGTCCATGAAATCACACTAGTTTTCAGGTTTGTCATGTTCAATGTGATTTTGTAATATACTGATTTTTCTTTTCCAACTTCTTGCACGATGGAATCAATTCGGCCATTGACGATATAATCCGCACCCACCTGACCACCAGGACCTTTTTTTGTTTCCTCAGATGTCATACCAGAGTTTTGATACTGGTACTCTTCTGCAATATCGGTTCTAGCTTCTTTGTCGATAAAGCTAACTAGCCCAGTATTGGTTAACTCAACACGCACCATATCCATGATACTTTGGGTGTCGATATGCTCACTGGTTTTATTTTGTAAATTGGTGACCATCACGATAGGAGGTCCTTTGGCTTTTGCGATAGCCGGATGACGTGTCATACTGGCAACCATATCTTTAACGGTTTTTTGCATATCCGTCTCAGACCATTGATCGTTCATATTATTTTCTTTTTCCGCATCTTGATAGTCACCCTTAACAAAAGCTTTAGGGCCACAGGCACTCAGCGCCAAAAATGAAGTTATTAAGGCTGTTAATAAAATTCGCATAAATCCTCCAAATAAAAGGTCTTTTCGGTTCGTTGTCTGATTTTATGCTGCTTTTCCTGTCTGGCAATAGATGATTCGCTGTTCGGTTAATTCGCCGGACCCCGAGCAGGAATTGTATCTAAAACGACCCAACGTCTAGTGGCGAATTGCAGAAAGACCACAGACTGGGAGGTCCAATGCATATCGATACTAGCTACAAAGCCTATGATCTCATCCGCAAACACATAAATCAGGAGGTCGAGGAAATCTGGGCGCTGGCCCTCAGTAGTGACTTAAGATTGATCGCGCACGATATGATTTTCAGGGGAACCCTAAACCAATGCCTATTTCATCCCCGGGACATTTTTAGGTTTGCCTGTAAAAAAAATGCGGCCTGCTTTATTCTAGTTCACAATCACCCGTCGGGCGATGCTCGACCTTCTCGGGCTGACCAGATAATGACCAAAAGACTTTTCACATTGTCAGTGGTCTTGGAAATTCCAATGAAGGATCACGTTATCGTTACCAAGAATCAGCATTACAGCTTTTCCGACAACGGAAAATTAAGTCTAAGTAAAACTCTTAGTGAGCAGCTGCACCTTGTGACTTCCGAATTTGGCGGACAGTAAGCACTTTATAGTCAGGGCCCAATATGACCTCATATCCATTGCGCCGGGCATTGAGCAAGAATTGTCTTACGAATTCTTCACGATAGGCTTCGCTATATTCATTCATTTTGTTTTCGTCTGCAACCTGACCCATTATTTCGTTTTTTGCAGTATAAGCACGCAGCTCTTTTGGATAACGGCGAATGTCATTGGCTGCATTGAATTCGTTAGCGTCAGGGGAGTGGTCAATGCCAGCAGATTTAGGTTTTTGATTTTTCACAAAAATGGATTCGCCGACCGCGGGCGCCTGAAACCTATTTTCAGATTCCTTTTTAGCAGCTTCAAGCTCCATTATTTTTGCCTGATAGAAAAGATTATTATTCACCTGTTCGCGAACCAATTGATCCCGAGCGCTCAGCGAGGCCTCATCGATAAAATGGGGGACGACAGACGCGGTGATAACGGCCAGGCCTGCTATTAACAGGGTCACTGCCAGCAAAAGAGCCATCTTGCGATTTCTACTGATTCGTCCCATCTAGACGTCTATCGGAAAAACCGCTTCTTTCCTTGAGTAGGGAATCAATGCAAGCCGAGGCCTCAATTATTTAGCACTTGGGACTAAATTACACAGCAGCTAGGACTCAAATGACTCAGTACCTACTGCCCGCAATGGCAGAATAACAGTAAATTCAGTGCCGACTCCGGCCTGGGACTTAACCAGGATCTCGCCACCATGCTTTTCGATAATTCCATAAGAAATACTCAGGCCTAGTCCGGTACCCTGGCCAATTCCTTTGGTCGAAAAAAATGGATCAAATATTTTTTCTAAAACATTTGGCAGCATTCCTTTTCCAGAATCCTGGATAGCTATAGAGATCCTTGGTTGGTCATCTCTTTGAATCATCTTGGTGCTAATCCATATTTCACCTTTATCTTCGATGGCTTGAACTGCATTCGAAAGAATATTCATAAAAACTTGGTTGATTTGGCTGGCATAGCAAACAATTGCCGGAACATCGCCGTATTGTTTGTGGACGACCACCCGATTCTTGAGCTCTCCAGATAGCAACTGCAAGGTCGTGTTTAAACTTTCATGAATATCAAATTCTTTAAGTATAGCTTCTTCCAACCGCGAAAAATTTCTTAAGCCCACAACAATATCGCGCGTTCTCTTCGCACCCTCTTCGCAAGACTGAATTAAGTTTGGTAAATCCTTACGAATAAAATCCAAATCAAATTCCTTCATCTTTTTAACCAGCAAAGATGGATCTTTTTCACCAATATCAGCCAGCTGGATCAGTTTTTCCGAATAGTCCCGAAGGTGACCCATATTCGAATAGATATAACCAATCGGATTGTTTAATTCATGGGCAACTCCAGCGACCAATTGCCCTAGGCTAACCATCTTTGCGGAATGAACTAGCCGCGATTGCGTATCTTTGATTTCTTGATTGGCTCGTTCTAAATCCTGAATTCGTTTTTTTAACTCTTGCCGGGCTTGAATAATACTGCGACTCATTTCATTAAAAGAAGCGGTAAGCAGTCCAATTTCAGTATCGCTTTTTATCGGAATTTCAACGGCAAGTTCGGACCCAGGAATATTTTGTGTTGCTTTTACTAAGTCATCCAACGGTTTTAGAATATTAGCAGAGGCCATAAATACAGTAAGTACTACCAAAAAAAGAACTACTGCGACCACCATGTAAAATGCATAATTTATATTTCTTAAAATGTCTTTGGATTCCAGTTTAGAAACACCTAAACCAAGGTAAAAAATGGAAGACCCCCATTTTGCCGGATAGACAATGAACCGATAGGGTACTGCGCGTATTTGTAAATCAAAAGGCTTATCCTCGGAAATAATTTTTGAAAAAAAATCTGGCTTATAAAGAGAAAAATCAGGGTGGGTCGCTATCGTAACAACACCCTTTGAATTCATAACGATAAATTCCAGTTTCATTCTGCTTTTTAATTTATCAAGAAAGTTTTTGTCGATATCGATCACTTGCTCGATGAACCCCAGAACTTTACCGTCTGATCCCAGTCGCGAAAAAAGAATTAGAGATACTCGACCAGCTGCAGATTGTTCGACAAATGAAAACTCGCTGTTGTTTTTGAGCTGATGTAAGTTTTCGTTGGATAGGGTGATCGCACTGGACGTTGGCGTAAATTCTCGAATTTCACCTTTTTCGTCTTTAAATGACGAATGGACCATGCGCCCACCAGCATTGAAGACAGTAAGGCTAGTTGCAATTTCAGACTTCATCCATGTTGCTAGCAAAGGTCGCAGCCGACTTGGTGAGCTATCCCGAGCCGCAGACAGCAGACTAGCTTCACGAGTGTAGCGATCGCGGCGAACTCGTAAGTTTACTAAAAAATCGCTGATAATCATTGCAACTTCATCTGCATTGCCAATAAGGCGTTCAGAAATTTCATAGTCGACGGCTCTTTCAAATTTTACGACAGAATAGCCCGTCACAAAGGCCAAAGGGACAACGGAAAACAGAAGAAACCATACGATCAAAATTGTTCTTAGCGAGCGTGGTGCTTTTTTTATTGGCATCATTGCTCACCGCTATTTTCGATCGCGGGCGGTTGCGAACTTGAGGGCAATGATTTTCTAGGGTCTTCAACGGATATAATTAGACGAATAATCCCATCGGGCATGACCCTTTCGTGCTTTTCTTTTGCAATCGCTAATTTGCCGTATTCGTTAAATGCATTTACAACTTCCTGGTATTTAGATTCAGGAATGGTAAAATGGTAATAAGCGCCTGTTCCTTTTCGCCAGCCAATGGGTACTTCGCCGGCTTTTCTTCCACCAAGCTGGCCAATTTTTTCAACAATCTTTGGATTGATGGCCTCAACATTAGTAATCGAAATCGTGCCACGAAATAGAAATCCTTGATGTTTTCCGTCTGTGCCCACGTCAGCAGACCCTGTCGCCGGTGGTGCCACGATTGACTTAACTATGGCGGCAAGTGCGGTCGTTGGTGGTGCCACGACTGGCTTAACTACGGCGGCAAAATGGGTTGTCGTGGTTGCTCGCAAAGATATTGTTGTTGCCGTGCCTTCATCTGGAAAAACTTCGTCTGGAACTTTAATTGCTTGGCCTTGGATTATTGTGTCCTTTTTTTCATATTCCCGACTGAGTTCAGCCAATACAATTTCTTGTTCGCTACGGAATTTAATTTCCTTTAGACGATCCCAAGGTACTAGCATTGCAACCGAAGCCACCCCCACGGATACAACCAGCGCTTCAAGCGCCATCTTGATTCCCTGAGGCCACTCTGAAAAATGAATTTTTCCTAGCATGACTTGCAAATACGAGTTGGGCTCTTTAGCGTATTCAAGTACCGAGGACGCGACCTTGATTTCCTTAAGGGACTCGATATAAATCAGGCCATTGCGGATGCCCTTAAGGTCATTTTGTGCTTCTTTATTATTTTTTAAAAATTTTTCAATTGCTTGCTGACGATCCGGGTCCAGCGATCCCATCGCGTAGTCATACAAAAGTTCCTGACCCAGAAATTGGCTTAAGTCCCTTTTGCCCTTTTTAGAGTAATCAATTTCGTCAGCCATCGGTGCCAACTACATTCAGATTGCGAAACCCTACAGATAGAAACCCTAACTTTCGTAGAGCCTTGCCGACGCGGTACCTGAGAGTTCCCGCAGAAACCTCGGCCCCAATTGATATATCGTCATCAGAAAATGATAAGATTTTTGACCAAATTAAAACCAACAATTCATCTTCTTGCGCTGATTTTTGAAATTCCTTCCAAGGTCCAAAGTCCACTTTTGCAGGCAAAATCCAACCCGAGTCATTAGCATAATTTGGTCGGCCACGCAGGAATCGACCGCGATTTTTATTCCAAATTTTCAAGGTGCAAGCAACAATCAAAACTGAATGTTTGGCCTTGGGGTTTGCGGCAATTTTATTTTGAAACAAACTAACGGCCTGGTTAGCAGCCTCGAGGGCCCGGCGATCATCAAGAAATGCCAGGAAAAAGAAAATTGAGATGGCCTTAACATCAGCTTCGTTCATCAATCCACAGTCAGTTGACGAAGCAGATCGAGTTCCTCAAGAACTTTGCCAGAACCCATAACCACACAAGTCAGAGGATCTTCAGCAATAGAAACTGGTAAACCCGTTCTTTCACGCAATAGGACGTCAAGATTCGCAAGAAGGGCACCGCCGCCGGTTAAAACAATTCCGTTGTCGACAATGTCCGAGGCCAATTCAGGCGGCGTTTTTTCCAAAGCCGTTCGAACTGCATCAACCACTTCAGACAAAGGATCCATCAATGCATCGTTAACCTGGGAACTCGTGATCTCAATGGTTTTAGGTGCACCTGCGACCAAGTCACGACCCTTTATTTCCATAGTGCGTTCTTCTTCGAAGGGATATGCATTTCCGATTTGAATTTTAATATTCTCAGCGGTGCGTTCACCAATAAGCAAATTAAACTGACGACGAACGTAGTTAACAATGGCCTCATCAAATTTATCGCCAGCGACTTTAATCGACTTACAATAAACAATACCGCCTAAAGAAATAACGGCGACTCCGGTTGTTCCACCACCCATGTCGACGACCATATTTCCACTAGGTTCGGTGATTGGCAAACCGGCACCAATCGCTGCAGCCATTGGCTCTTCAATCAAATAGACTTCTCGAGCTCCGGCAGATTGCGCAGATTCTTTGACGGCTCGTTTTTCAACTTGAGTAATTCCATAGGGAACACAAATGATAATTCGCGGGCGAATGAAACCACGTTTGCTGCCCATGGCTTTTTGAATGAAATATTTCAACATCGATTGAGTGACCTCAAAGTCGGCGATAACACCATCTTTGATGGGACGAATCGCTACAATACTTCCGGGTGTTCGACCTAACATTTCTTTTGCTTCTTTACCGACGGCCAAAACTCGATTTTGCGTACCACGATAGTTTTTTTGAACGGCAACAACCGAGGGCTCATTAAGAATAATGCCCTGTCCACGCGCATAAACTAGCGTGTTAGCGGTTCCCAGATCGATGGCAATGTCATTTGAAAAGTACTCTGAAAATCTGTCAAAAAGACCC